>JACMLS010001119.1 GCA_014379485.1 Bacteroidia bacterium
AGAAATTGAAAAACAAAAAGAAGAACTGCAGTTATCTAACCAAAACATTTCAGCGCTCAGTGAAATTGGCCAGAAAATAACTTCATCACTCAACCTTGATGCTGTGCTTGAGAAAGTGTACTCTTCTGTTAATGAAATGATGGATGGTTTTGGTTTTGGCATAGGAACCATTAATACCGAAAACGGAAACATAGAATACAATTTTTACATAGAAGACGGAAAAAGAATTGACCGGCTGATTATTGCCCGCAACAACCCCGGAAGTTTTTCTGTGTGGTGCGTAGATAATTTACAGGAAGTTCACCTCAATGAATTTGAAGATTACTCCAAATACCTGAAAGAGGATGCGCTGTTATTCGGAACGCGTACAGAATCGCTTTGCATGATCCCACTCATTATAGAAAAAAAATGCATCGGTGTAATACAGGTAAAAAGTCAGAAAAAAAACGCCTACTCACTTCAGCATATTGAAATGCTCCGCTCTATTGCTTCGTACACCGCTATTGCGCTTGCAAATGCACAGGTGTTTAAAATAATTACTGAAGCAAAAGCAGAACTTGAAAAACTTTCTATTGTTGCCCAGAAAACTGACAACGGCGTTATTATCTGCGACGCAAAAGGAAATCTTGAATGGGTAAACGAAGGTTTTTCGAGAATGACGGGGTTTACACTGAATGAGATTAAAGAAAAATTTGGTCACAACCTTAACGATATCAGTTTCAACTCAGAAATAAAAAAACTGCTGCGCGAATGTATGGAAACCAAGCACTCTGTTTTTTACGAAGAGCTGAACAAAACAAAAGACGGAAGAGAAATCTGGGTACACACATCGCTTACACCCATTCTGGATGAAAACGGAGAACTGAAAAAATTAGTGGCTATTGATTCTGATATTTCTGAAATGAAAAAAGCAGAATCTGCCTTAAAGAGAAGTGAAGAGCAATACCGCATTCTTTTTGACCGTAACGGAGATTTTATTTTTATTTACGATAAGGCCACTCATTTTATTCTGGATTGTAACCAGACTTTTATTGATGTGTACGGATACACGAAAGAAGAAATAAAAAAGATGACTCCTTTTGATCTTCACCCTATGGAAGAACAGAATTTTGTTGCCCTGAACATTGATGTGGAAAGTCCGGAGATTGCAAATTATTATACTCACATTACAAAAAACGGAAAACACCTGCAGGTAGAAGCGCGCTCGGTTGAAATTGAATTTAACAGCAGGCACGCCTGGTTGGTAATTGTACGCGATGTAACGGAAAGAAAAAAATCTGAAGAACAGATTCGCAGGCAGCACGACCTCATTGAAGCAAAGAACAAAGATATTACTGACAGTATTAATTATGCAAAAAGAATTCAGTCTGCAACGCTGGCTACTGATGCACAATTAAAAAATTGTTTTAAAGATCACTTTGTTTTGTTCCGGCCGCGCGATATTGTAAGCGGAGATTTTTACTGGATGCACAAAGCAGACAACGGAAATGTTTTTTTGGCAACAGCAGATTGCACGGGCCACGGTGTGCCGGGCGCTATTATGAGCGTAATCGGCACTACAAAACTGGAAGAAATTGTTTCGCACAGAAATACAGAAAACCCCGCAGAAGCATTAAATTTTTTACGAAAAGAAATTATTGAACTGCTGAATCCTGAAGGTGCGCTGGAAGAAACAGACGACGGGATTGATATGGTACTTTGCAATTTTATTTTAAACGGAAATGGGTATGCTAAAGTAGATTTTGCCTGCGCAAAAAACCCTTTGTGGCTTATCCGCGAAAATAAACTGATAGAATTTTTGCCCGATAAGTTTTGTGTTGGAATGGATCATGCGTCGCAGGAATCTTTTACCAGACAATCAATAGACCTGGTAAGCGGCGATGTAGTATATACTTTTAGTGATGGTTATGCCGATCAGCTCGGCGGGCCTAAAGGAAAAAAATTCAAGTCCAAAGTATTTCAGGAACTTTTATTAACCATCCACAAATTGCCAATGGAAGAGCAAAAAAATATTTTAGCTGAGAGCATGAGTGCCTGGCAGGGAGAGTATATGCAGACAGATGATATTTGTGTGATAGGAGTTTGCATTTGATGATGATAATTGACAAACAGACAACAAGGGTCTTAACAAGTGGTTGAATGAAAGGAAATTCGAAAATATTTTTTTTCATTGCCGCAATTTTTTTTTCCTGTGTCTCTTTTGGCCAACAGGAAAAGATCGACTCACTTCAGGCTGTACTTAAGACCGCTGCGCAAGACACCGGAAGGGTAAATATCCTGAACCAGGTCTCCTCATATTTGCTTAGCTCAGGAAACTATGCGCAATGCAGGGTCTATGCGCACAAAGCGTATTTACTTGCAGATAAACTGAATTTCACTAAAGGAAAAGCCAATGCTTTGAACACGACAGGAATTGTAAACGAAATGGAAGGGAATTACGCCGAAGCAGAAAAAAACCACAAAGAAGCGCTTCTGCTCAGAAAAAAAAACACAGATTCATCAGGTGTTGCAAAATCGCTTATAAACATTGGGCTCATTTATGAAAGACAAGGGCTTTATACCAGGGCTCTTTGTTACTACGATACAGCTATGAAAATTCGTGTAGCCATTCACGATCAAAACGGGGTGGGAGCAATTTATAATAACATTGGCGTTATCCTTTATAACCGTGGCAACTATTCTGCAGCTTTAGAAAATTATTTCAAGACCCTTAAAATTTATGAGACAATAGGAAATGTAAAGGGGGTTGCGAGGATCTGCGGAAATATAGCTTTGGTTTATACATTTCAAAAAAACTATGAGAGCGCATTGCTTTACCAGGAGAAATCACTTAAAACAAGAAAAGAGATCGGCGATAAACCCGGAGAAGCGGTTTGTTACGTTACACTTGCTACTATACACTATTACCTGAATAACTCTTCTGCTTCACTCGGTTTTTATTTAAAAGCTTTGAAAATGAATATAGAGATGGGCGATAAACGTGGCACAGCTGTTATTTACGGGGGCATTGGCCTTGTTTATGAAAACATGAAAGATTATAAAAACGCTGTTAAAAATACTTTGCTGGCAAAAGAAATTCTTGTTGAAACAGGAGATATTGCCGGTGTGGCAAGTTATGATTGTACACTGGGAAACCTGAACACAAAAATGAAAAACTTAAAAGCAGCCAGAACCTCTTTTGCCAAAGCTCTTAAACTCTCAGCCGCCGGTGGATTCATGGAAGTGACCAAAGGGGTTTATTCCGGAATGTACCAGTTAGACAGCATTGAAAAAAACTATTCTTCAGCATACAAACATTACAAGCTTTTTATATCCTACCGCGATAGCTTAATAAATGAAGAGTCAACAAAAAAAACAGTTCAAACTCAAATGCAATATGACTTTGACAAAAAATCTGCTACCGATTCAATTAAAAACTCCGAATCAAAAAAGCTGGAAGAAATAAAACACGGGCAGGAAATATCAAAACAAAAAACTTTTACTTACGGAGGAATTGCCGGGTTTTTAATTATGATTGTTGTGGCCGGAATTTCTTTTATTGCATTCAGAAATAAAAAGAAAGCTAATTTTGAAATTCAGCGTCAGAAACATTTGGTGGAAGAGAAACAAAAAGAGATATTAGACAGTATTTATTACGCAAGAAGGATTCAGCGGGCATTGATTACCAATGAAAAATATATTTGGCGGGCATTAAATAAACTCAACAAAAAAAATTAAGGTGACGAAAGCAATTGTGATATGAGATTCAAAGGAAAACATTTTTTTACAGCAGGCCTGATTTTTCTTTTCGCCCTTTCTGTTTTATCCGCGCAAAATAAAAGGGCCGATTCTCTTCGTGATCTTCTTAAAACGCAACTGGCCGATAGCACACGCGTTTTCAGGCTCAACGACCTGAGTTTTGCCGAACTCCAGAACGGAAATTTTGATGCGGCCCTTACCGCTTCGTCAACGGCCCTTGATCTTGCGAAAAAAAACGGCTATAAAGGCGGTTGGTCCGCTGCATTGCTCAACACAGCCAATGTTTACATTTCAACCGGAAATTATCCGAAGGCGCTTGAATGCTATTTTGCTGCTGTGAAAATAAAAAAAGAGATAAACGATCAGAAAGGAATTGCTGCGGCTTACGGAAATATTGGAAACGTTTTTTACCAACAAGGCAATTTTCCGCGCGCGCTTGAATATTTTCTGAAAGCCGCAAAGATCCAGGAACAACATTCTTACACAAGGCAACTGGCCAATTCTTATTTAGGAATCGGAGCTATTTGTCATGGCCAGGCAAATTATAAAATGGCGCTTGACTATTTTGAGAAATCTATGAAGATCAAAAAAAAGCTAAAAGATATTCCCGGGCAGGCGGCCTCTGCAACAGATATCGGGGGCGTTTATTTTGAACTGAACGATTTTAGCAAAGCACGCCTGTATTACGAAGAGGCGCTGGCCATATCTGAACAAAATAATTATAAGGCAGGCATGGCAAACGCTTATGTAAATCTTGGAAGTGTTTACAACAGTGAAAAAGATTACGGAAAAGCGCTTGAGTTCTTTGAAAAAAGTAAAAGGCTTGACAAAGAAATGGGAAGCAGAAGAAATTACTGCGCCGCCCTCATAAATACAGGCATTGTCTATATTGCGCTCAAAGATTATTCAAGCGCAAAAAAATGCCTGCTTGAAGCATTGACCATTGCAAAGGAGATAAACGCCGTTGAACATATTCAGAATGCTAATAAGAAACTGAGTGAGGCACATGAAGGTCTCGCATCTTATAGGGAAGCGTTTACAGCCTATAAAAATTACATTGCCGCGCGTGACAGTTTAACGAATGAAGAGAATACAAAAAAACTTGTGCAATCGCAGATGCAATACGATTTTGAAAAACAATCAGCTGCTGACTCTATAAAAAATACCGAATCAAAAAAACTGGAAGAAATAAAACACAGGCAGGAAATTTCACGACAAAAAACTTTTACTTATGGAGGCATCGCAGGTTTTTTAGTAATGATTGTTGTTGCCGGAATTTCTTTTATGGCTTTCCGAAATAAGAAAAGGGCGAACATTGAAATTCAACGTCAAAAAAATATTGTTGAGGAAAAGCAAAAAGAGATCTTAGATAGTATTTATTATGCCAGAAGAATTCAGCGGGCTTTGATTACGAATGAAAAGTATATAGAGAGAAAATTAAATTACCTGAAGAGA
>JACMLS010001120.1 GCA_014379485.1 Bacteroidia bacterium
ATTGTTTTACCAATAGAACTTTTAGAATTCAACGCTGTAAAAAATTCAACTGCGGTAGATGTAAGTTGGATAACAGAATCAGAAAAAGACTGCGATTATTTTTTGGTTGAACGATCTGTTGATGCAATTAATTTTGAAACGATTGGAAAAATAAAAGGAACCGGAACAAGCGAATTAAAAAACAATTATTTACTGAAAGATGAAAGGCCATTGAACGGAATCTCTTATTACCGTTTAAAACAATTTGATTTTAATGGTAAGTTTTCTTACAGCAAAATTGTTTCCGTTAATTTTGATTATGGTAACAAACTTTCTGTTTTTAACCAGCATGTCTCAAATGACAATCTGATTTTTTCTGTTTCATGCGCCTGCAAAAAACCCGTGATGGTTGATCTCTATAATTTAACCGGGCAAAAGATCTGGTCTTCACAAAACGAGATCAGCTCCGGAATTATCAATGTTTCAATTCCGGTTAATTCTTTTTCTCACGGAATTTATTTACTCAAGGTTTCTGACGGTAATGAAACTGTTACGAGAAAACTGAGCTGGTAAAATTCTCACCTTTTCAACCACAATAGGCACATAGAACACAATAGAGTAGATTTTCTATGTGCTCTATTGTTTCTATTGTGGTTCAGACTTTCGTTAAAAATCCCTAACTAAAAAGGAAAAGATTAAGGCACAGCAATTGCATTAAAATTTGATGTAAATTTGCGTTTATGAAAAATTTCAGCACACTGATTTTAATCCTTCTTTTCATTTCATGTAAGGCTCAGACTTCTGACCAGAACGAACTGAAACTAAAACAACTCAAAGAAAAGAAGATTGAGTTTCATAAAAAAACCGACGGAGAATACGATGGTTTCCGCGTAAAAATTCATATTGGTACTGACAAAGAAAAAGCAAGAGCGGTTAAATCTGCTTTCTTAAAAAGATTCGGAGATACGCCTGCTTACGAAAAATATCTGCAACCTAACTTTACAATTATGGTGGGCGATTTCAGAACAAAAATGGAAGCTTACGCCTGCTACAGAAGAATTAAAGGAGATTTTCCGAGTGCGTTTATTATAAAAGATAGAATCCGCCCTGTTAGATTATAAAATACTTTAAGAAAAAATTATGCTCACCAAAGAAAAAGTTTTAGAGGCACTTAGTTATGTAGAAGATCCGGATCTTAAAAAAGACCTGGTAACACTTGGTATGATCCGCGACCTTGAAATTAAAGGCAAAGAAGTTTCATTCAGCGTGGTACTTACTACACCTGCCTGCCCTATGAAAGATATGCTGCAGCGCGCCTGTGTAAACGCCATACAACATTACGTAGATAAAGAAGCGGTGGTAAAAGCGTTTATGACAAGTAACGTTACATCCAACAGAAAAAAAGAAGAACGTCCCATTTTACCACAGACAAAAAATATTATTGCCATTGCATCAGGAAAAGGTGGCGTTGGAAAATCTACCATTGCAAGTAATATTGCAGCAGGCCTTGCAGCGGCAGGTGCAAAAGTAGGTTTAATAGATGCAGATATTTACGGCCCCAGCATTCCACTTATGTTTGATGTGGTAAATGAAAAACCACTGATAAAAGAAATTGAGGGAAAAAACTGGATCATGCCTGTTGAAAGTTACGGAGTAAAAATCCTTTCTATCGGATTTTTTGCAGATCCCAACCAACCAATTGTATGGCGGGGTGCAATGGCTCACAAAGCTTTGAACCAGATGCTGAGCGATGCGTGGTGGGGAGAATTAGATTATATGATCATTGATCTTCCTCCCGGCACCGGAGACATTCATCTTTCGCTTGTATCAGCCGTACCACTTACAGGAGCAATTATTGTAAGTACTCCGCAAGACGTTGCTTTGGCCGATGCGCGTAAAGGAATTGCCATGTTTCAGCTTCCGCAAATTAATGTTGAGGTACTTGGAATTGTAGAAAACATGAGTTGGTTTACACCTGAAGAATTACCGGATAATAAATATTTTATTTTTGGAAAAGACGGGGCAAAACAACTGGCAGAAGAATTGCACATTCCGCTTATCGGACAAATTCCATTGGTACAAAGTATTCGCGAAAGTGGAGATGTTGGAAGGCCTGCCGTTTTACAGGAAAGCACTTTACAGGCCAACGCATTTAAAGAATTAGTAAAATCTTTTGCCCAACAGGTAGCAATAAAAAACGCTTCAGAAAAAGTTCCTGCATAAAAAAATGGCATATCTTTACAGAACAAAATGGAAAACGAAATTCTTTTAAAAAAAGTTGAAGATGCACTCCAAAGCATTCGCCCGTATCTGAATGCGGATGGAGGCGACGTTTCCTTAATTGAAATTACCGAAGACAAAACCGTAAAACTTGAATTAACCGGTGCCTGCAAAACCTGCAGCATGAGTATGATGACCATGCGCGCCGGCATTGAAGAAACCATAAAACGCGCGGCACCTGAAATTCTGCGCGTTGAAGCTGTGAACGAATAATTTTTTTCAGGCACGCTTTCTGCAAATACACTTCCATGAAATAGCCTCGTACATTCTAAATTAAAACCAAAGACGGGGTGTATTCCAAGTGACTTTTAAAAAACAAATTATATACACGTGAAAACCTTTTTAATTTATTTTATCCTGATCTTTTCTTCGTTTTGTTTTTCGCAGACAAAACGTTTTTCGCTTCAGCTGAAAACAGACGACAAAACTTCTTTTCACGGAACCAGTTTCTGGACAGAAGCATTTATCAGTTCTAAAGACACTTCATTTTATTACAAATTACATTCTCTCCGCGCAGATAAAATTGAAA
>JACMLS010001121.1 GCA_014379485.1 Bacteroidia bacterium
CCGGCGATGGCCCGGCCAAAAGAACTGTGTTTTTCTTTAATAAGATTGGAGTGAAACGGAATTAGAAAAGTCCGGGAGTCATCTTAAAAGTCCGGTAGTCCGAAAAAGTCAGCAAGCCTTAAGTCTCTCTTCCCTATTGCCTATTGCCCTTTTTCATAAAATTTTTCTTAAGTTTAACTTCTAAAATTATTTGTGCAGAAAGCCCGGTACATACTACTATTTCCTGTTTCATTCATTTACGGCATTATAACAGCCATACGCAACCTTTTCTACGACTGGGGATTTTTAAAAAGCAATACGTTTAAAGAGCATGTTATTTGCGTAGGAAATTTAAGCGTTGGCGGAACCGGCAAAACTCCACATATAGAATACCTGATCAACTTACTTAAAAACGAAAAACGAATTGCCACACTGAGCCGCGGATATAAAAGAAAAACCAAGGGCTTTATGATTGCCTTTGATGAAAATACGGCTGACGAGGTGGGCGATGAACCCAAACAATTTAAAACAAAATTCAAAGACATTGTTGTTGCAGTTGATTCGAATAGAGTAAACGGAATAAAGAAACTGAACAAAATAAAAGACAAACCCGATCTTTATTTGCTTGATGATGCCTTTCAGCACCGTAGTGTAAAAGCGGGTTTGAATATTTTGCTTACAGATTTTAATGACCTTTTTGTTAATGACAGTATGTTGCCGGGAGGAAATTTGCGCGAATATAAAAGCGGGTATAAAAGAGCAGACATAATTATTTTTACCAAAACACCTGAGCGGGTAAGCAACCTGGATATGAAAGTTTATTCAAAGGAAATTCAGATGAAACCTTATCAGAAAATTTTCTTTAGCTGGTTAAAATACGGTGATCTTTATTATTACAGCGATTTTAATTTTAAAATTGATATTCCCAAACAGCTTTTTAAATTCAATGTTCTGGTGCTTACCGGAATTGCGAACCCGGGCCCGCTGGTAACTTATGTTAAAGAATATGCCAACCAAACCGTTCAGAAAAGTTTTGGCGACCACCACGATTTTTCTGTGGCAGATATTGGTGAATTACGAAAATTATTCAATACTATTGCAGGAGAAAACAAGCTGATAGTTACCACAGAAAAAGATTACATGCGCCTGTTAAAACCAGAACTTATGGAAGCTTTGACCGGTCTGCCACTTTTTATTTTGCCAATAGAAATAGATTTTAAAAAAAACACAGAAGAGTTTAACGAAACAATTTTACGATATGCAAGAGCAAATACATTCTACCACAGCAAGTATAGCGCAGGCAACAAATAATTTCAGGCCTGACGTTGGAATAATTTTAGGAACAGGTCTTGGAGGCCTTGTAAAAGAAATTAAAGCAGAATTTGTTTTACCCTATGAAAAAATTCCGAATTTTCCGGTGAGCACCGTAGAAGGACATAGCGGAAAATTAATTTTCGGTACGCTGGGCAACAAAAAAGTAGTGGCCATGCAGGGCCGTTTTCATTACTACGAAGGCTATACCATGCAGCAATGCACGTTTCCTGTAAGGGTAATGAAAGAGCTGGGCATAAAACAACTTTTTTTAAGTAATGCCAGCGGTGGGGTAAATGAAAACTTTGAGATCGGAGAGATCATGATCCTTAACGATCACATCAACTTTTTTCCAACCAATCCTTTAATAGGAAGAAATTTTCCGGAACTGGGTGTTCGTTTTCCGGATATGAGTACAGCTTATGATAAAGGAATGATTGCCAAAGCGCTTGAAATTGCAAAACGTTTGAACATAAAAGTAAGCCAGGGCGTTTATTTGGGTTTATCAGGCCCCTGCCTTGAAACACCTGCAGAATACAGAATGGTAAAAATTCTGGGTGCAGATGCTGTGGGAATGAGTACAGTTCCCGAAGTAATTGTGGCGAGGCATTCAGGAGTTCCTTGTTTTGCTATTTCAATTATTACTGATTTGGGTGTTGAGGGAAAAATTCAGGAAACCACGCACGAAGATGTGCAAAGGGTGGCTGAAACAAAAGAACCTTTTATGACGCTTATTATGAAAACGCTTATTAGCGAGATCTGACCTCAATAAAAAAATTGTCTTTACCCCTATTCAATCCGGATAAAATTTCATGCTTAAAAAACGCAAATTCTGGAAAAGATTA
>JACMLS010001122.1 GCA_014379485.1 Bacteroidia bacterium
AGTTCTTCTGTATAATTATTTGACCAGCTGAAATCGCCCGTTTCTCCGCTCACACCATTGGCATAAAAAAAGCGCGCATTACCATAATACGTCATATTATAAAAACCGTTTGCAAGTAAAAAATAATTTGTTGCGGCTTCTTTTTTATTGGCCTTTGCCTTATTTTTCATTTCAAGCATTTTTCCAATGAATGTTGCGCTGTTGTATGGCACGGAGAGCGGCACCGCATGGTCGCAGTCGTGACAATCTTTAATGCGGATATTAAAAGGATTTCCCTTTAGATCTGAACAGGCGTTTTCTATTTTCTTAAATACCAGCAGCGAAGAGTCCAGCTTATCTTCTTGCGCATACCTGATTCCTAAAAGTTCATAATAATCTCTCAACGTTAAACTTCCTTGCTTTATAAAGAAAGTTTCAAGCTCTGTTTTTTTTGTATCGTCAAAATACGCAATCATTTTTTTTATGTTTGTTTTATTGTCAAAATATTTTGGAATGGTGCGGGGCTGAATCATTTCTGCTTTTTCAAACTGTCTGTCTCTTGCATATAAAACAGCCAAAGTATTTCTTACCCATCTTACAGCATAGGTTGATCTGAATGCTTCGTCAGGATTGCGCACTTCATCTTCCCAGCGCGGCTTGTAGGCTTTGTTCATTTCATACAAGGTTTTTATTTCGGGAAGAATTTTTTTCTCAACGCTTTCTGTTAGTTTAGTTTCTCTGTTCAGTTTTCCCACTAAACTTACCACCAGGTATTGGGAAGCGAACAGGTCTTTTTTGCCTGCTGCTTTCTGCGCTTCTTTTAAAAATTTATCTCCATTCACAAAATTACGGTTGGAATAATTCAAATGGGCCGCGGCAAGATCCCACAACGGATCGTTCGAAGTTCTATTCTCACCTGCAATTTCATTTACCACCGCAAATAATTTTTCATCCACACCTAGCGAAAAAGGTTTGTTGTCGTTCTCACTATAATAGATTATCTGCGGGCCGCCAGATTTTTCTTCTTCGATATTAATTGCCCTCACCAATAAAAGATCGAGCAGGTCAGAAGCCGGATCAAGCATATAAATTTCCTTCATAGCCCTTGCCGGATCAAAATAAATTCCGAACAAATGCCAGAGCACAGTTTTCTCTCTTGTGTTTTTGGTAAGTTTCAGGCAAGCTTCCCAGTCTTTATCGTTTTGTGGGTGAAAAGAGAGATACGCTGAATTTCTGTGCGGCGCAAAGCCATCATAGATCAAAGAAAAATAATAATTAGCCTGCGAAAAGTTTTTTAGCTTGTAATTTGCAGCAGCGGCATAACCCATAGTTCTCCACTTCATACTGTTTCCCGTTTTAAAAAGCTCTTTGCTCTTTTCGTATAATGAATCTGCTTTGGCGTATTGCTGATTAAAATAATACAGGCGCACCAACTGAAAAACGTATCGCTCTTTCATAAAATCTGTTTTAGCATTGGCATACAGTTTCAATCCACCTTCAATTTGTTTTGGACGGGTTGGCGCGTTCGGGTTTTCCTTTTCATCTCCATAACCATCTGTGCAGGCAAAGGTTTCATTTCGTTTTGCAAAGCCCAGGTAAAATAGAAAAGCGTTTACTTTATCTGCAGGCTGTATTTCTGCAAGGCTGAATTTTTTTGAAGAATCGTCTATTGTTCCTTTTTTTCCTTTGCAGATCAATAGCATGGCCCCTATTTCTTTTCCCTCTGCGCGGTTCAGCCAGTAATTCAGCTGATCGCCTGTAACTTTATCTTCGAAAAATGTTTTCCATTCTGCTGTATTTGTTTCGTTACATGCCCTGATAATACCTTCATTATAACCTGTATAAAGCGGATAAGCCTGAGATCTGAAAAAGGGCTCGTACTTAGGTTTGTTTATTATTTCGGGCGTAAACATAGAACCCTCAGTTTCATCCCACTCGCCGCCGGCGCATGCAAGAACAATTACAATTCCCGCAGCAAAAAAACTAATTAAAAGGGGCCAGAATTTTTTCGAGGCTTTCATAAGAATAAGTATTTAAATTATATTCATCTAAATCGTAAAAAATTATTTTACATTGTTTCTCTTTCATATTATCTGCAATCAATTGAGCTGCTTCTGTAAGTGCTGCTTCAGAAAGTTTTTCTATCTTCAGCTCATCACCTTCCATAAAATAATTTCCGTTCTGTAAAAATGGAGAAATTATTTTATATCGCTTACCGCTTTCTGTTTCACTTATTTTACTTTTATTAACTGAATCAATTCCGTTTGTTTTAGAAATGAGATTGATCAGTTTTCCGTTGCGATACTGTGCCATCCAGCTGAACAAAGGTAATGCAACAGAAAGTTGCAGCGGATAATTGCCAATGAACCTGACATATTTATCAGCATCTTTTTTATTGTAAATGGAGTTTTCAGAATCTTCGCTTTTCACATTTCCCATGTTGTAAAACATAAGTACTCCTTCATCTACAGGAGGTACACCTGTAATAGTTGCGTATTTTGCCTGGTGCAAACGTATGGTACAAGACAGAGAAATGCTTTTGCCAATGAGTTTTTTCATTTCAGCTAAAAACAAAAA
>JACMLS010001123.1 GCA_014379485.1 Bacteroidia bacterium
CATAAAAAAAACAATACCTTCTTCAGGAAGCCGGACCATTCTCGCAAAATAAATTCCGTTACTTCCCCCGTTGTCAATCATTTTAGTGTTTCGCCTGCTTTTGGAAACGTTGCAACCATATCCGAAAAAAGATTTCCCGTCGTAACCTTCTTCCTGTACAAGTGCTGTAAACATTTTCTGAATGGTTTCTTCTTTTAAAATGCTGTGATTTGTAAAACTATTGATCCATAAATACATTTCGTCTAAAGAAATTTCCAAACCTCCGTTGCCTTTTAAATTCCAGTAAGGACCTCCGCCCGTTTTTTCAAATCGTTCCTGATGTGTGCCCCATCTCTTTCCATTCTGGTAACCAACAGCAATTGTATCTTCTTTAGAAAGAGGAAAACGATATCCTGTTTTTTTAATTCCTATTGGTTCAAAAAGATTTTTCTGTAAATACTTTTCGTAATCCATACCTGAAACTTTTTCTATTATTATTGCAAGAATACTCATTCCCACATTGGTATAAACAGCTTTTTCTCCGGGTTTAAAGGCCAATGGTTCTGAAAACGCTCTCTTAAGATATGCTTCTGTTTCAATCTTTTCATAATCGCCTCCATCATTGTTCAGGAATTCATGAAAGCCTGATGAGTGGGTGAGCAGTTGATGAATGGTAATGTTTGCTTTGTCTGCCGGAATTGAAGGGAAATATTTTTTTAAGGGATCTTCTACAGATAATTTAGTTGTTTCTGATAATTTCATGATCGCTGCCGCAGTGAATGCTTTGGTAATACTTCCCATTGAAGCCAAAGTGCGTGGAGTAAAAGGTGTTTTGTTTTCTTTATCTGCCCAGCCATAACCTTTGCTAAAGATCTTTTTACCTCCCTTAATGATCAGCATACCACCCGAGAAATTTTTTTCTAAACTCAATTTTGTAAGGTAGTCATCAATTAATTTGAGTGTATCGCCTGAAGCAGATTCGTTTTTTGATGTTGTATTTACATCATCCGGTATATTATTATTTGTACAGGCTATTGCAAGAACAATAATGATTGCAATGCAGAAAGTTTTTTTATAAGACATAAATATTTTTTTTGCTAAATTAAAGTATGCCTTAACAGAATATGGTTAACGAAAAGTTAAAGTTTGCAGTGAAAATGAGATTTAAAATTTCAGGGTTGCGTTTACTCTTGTAGTTCAAAGAAGTGGAGAGCGGGCAAATCAGGCAAACACTTCATATTTCATAAAGAAATAAAAGCGGCTCAGAATAAAACCAAATAATATACCAGCCAGGTCGGCGATCAAAACATTAAACGGATAATGAACACCTAAATAAATACGGCTATACGAAACCAACAGCGACCAGGTTATAAGACCGGCTTTTACCCAGGGAAAATCATTTTTTATTGTAAAAAATAAAAAAGAGGTGATAAAGAACATAATGCAGGGTCTCACTGCAAAAAAACTGCTGCTGCTGTTACAATCCTCGCCAAGCATGCGCACACTGGTTGAAATGTTTGGGTTAAGACAGGGTTTTGTTCTTTCAAAAAGAAATGAGAAAGCGTGTGGTAGCACAAAGAGACAGAACAGGAATCCTAAAAGCAACACTGTTGTAAGCATAACAGACTTGGCAACAGGGTGAGAATAGCCCTGTTTTTTATAATACAAAGTTGCAATACAGGCAACAAGCATGAGAATTGGAATTGAAGAAAAAAGATTACTTGCAAACAACATAAGACCATCTAAAAATTGAGAATGACTGCCGTTTAAAGCAAGAAAAATTTCTTCATCTATAGAATTTATTAGTTTGTTCATTTTAAATTCAGTTACCCAAAAATAGGGTAATCTTTATAAAAAAAGTGTTTGAGAATTTATTTTTTTTTAACAAAGATTTATTTCCCTTTCAATTTCTGTTGTGCAAGAAATTCAACATACTTCTGCTGCAGGAATTTATTTCCGCTGTCTGCATATTCCGGAGTACTTACTGTAAAGTGATCTCCCGGAAAGTAAGCGAAAATAAATTTAGCGTTCAGTTTTTTCATTTCCTTTTCCATCATATAAACGGCATAATTCAATAAAAAATTATCCTGGTTGCCAACAGAAATTCTTATTTTTCCTTCCAGACTGTTTTTTAATTTATCCCAATTTGTTCTCAGGTTTAATGAAATATCATATTTTTTCCAATGCTCAACGGTTACGGGATCTATTTCTCCGCTTATGGCATTGCACAATCTTCGCGGTGTGCCATCAGCATTTTTAGTGCTGAAAACTGCATCAAAAGAATGCATTTGTTCTCCGCGCCAGATCACATTTTCTGCTGAGTAAATAGTTTTCATAGATGCCCACGGAAAATATCCTGCAACTGTTGCCACCAATCTTTGCTCACCTTCTTTAGTATAAAATATGTTTTTGTCTTTGTAAAGATCTGCTTTTTGAAAACTTCTGAAATCAACGGGGTCAGGTGAGCTTGACCAGCAGCCTGCAAAAAAATCGGGGTATTGTGTTTGTAACCATAGCACGGTCCAGCCTCCGCTGCTATGCCCCGTTAAAAATCTTGCTCCGTTGCATCTGAATTTTTTTTCGAGTTCCGGAATAAGTTCTTGCGTAAGAGCATCGCCCCATGGCCCGTTATTATCGCTGTTGGCATAAACAGAATGGCCTAATGAACAATTGCCGTCAAGTATAAGAGAGATGCAGGCGGTGGTATCCATTGGCTCTCCGGTAACCCCGTCTCTGCCGGAAAGACCATGATAATCTCCGCCAAATCCGCTCACATCAATAAGTACCGGAAATTTTCTTTCGGGATGTAAAGCATATTCTTTGGGTAACAATACTGCGGCGTTAAGTGTGGTGGGACGTTTGTAAAAGGCGCTTAATAAAGGCGAATTGACCACGAGTTCTTTTACAAATTTAGTTTCAGAAAAAGATTGTTCCGGTATTACCTGGTTGCACTCTAAATTAAAAACCTGCTCCTTATTTTTGTTGAGTGTAAATTTCTGCGATTCGCTAAAAATATTTCCTGCGCTGTTTCCTATTGCACGTCCGCCTTTATTCAGATCCCAAACAGCCTGTACATAATATTCGCCGCGTTCAATATCGCTTAATGAAACGGGATAGGACAAAGCAGAATCATTGAATTCTATTTTTTGCAAAGGTTTTATATTTTTTACTGTGGTAGAAAAACAAGCAAGTGGCTCAAAACCAATTGCACCGTCTTTCGGGTTTTTGTTCTCTTTAGAAAGATATAAAAACACTTTACCTGAAAACGATGTTTCTGAAACGCCTTTTGTGTAACTCACAGTAAATTTCTGGCCTGAAGCAAATGAAGCAAACAGCATAAATGAAAGCAGAGCCCGGGTAATTTTTAAATTTAGATTCATGATTTACAAAGTTTTTTTTATCCGTTCAAATATACAAAATAGAATCTGGCGCATGCGTCTATTTTACCAGCAAGGCAAAATGCATCTCCGGTTTTTTACCTGTGTAATATTGAAATTTTATTTCCTTTGGTTTATTCTGACCGAGATCAGTAAGTTTTAACGGCATTGTCAAAGGACTTTCGTTGATCCATAGTTTCTCATGATTGTATATGATTATTTCAGTAAGCAGGTAAAGAGGTGAGTGGTTAAGATCTGCATCTGATGGAATACTGACAGTGCTTGCCGGAAAATGATAAGCTGTTTCATTTGCCAGTGTGTAATTTGCAGCATGCGCTGATATTGTTTTTTTGTTC
>JACMLS010001124.1 GCA_014379485.1 Bacteroidia bacterium
ACCTGGTCACCATTCTTTTCAATACTTATTTTGTTCCAGAATTGGCTAAGGTCTACCAGTATGCCGTCCGTAATGGCCTGCCCGGATAAACTTGTTCCGCCTGCGCGAAAGACCAATGGAATTTTGTGTTGACGGGAGAATTTAAAGAGGTTGATTACTTCGTCTTCAGAGTTTGGTTTTACGATTGCTTTGGGAAGAAGAAAAGAAGGGTGTGAAGTGTTTGAAAAAGAAACGGGAGTAGTTTGCAAAGCTGTTGTGCTGGAAGATTTCATTGAGCAAATGAAAGTGGATGAATATTATTTTATAATTACTGTTAATACAGAAAACCTTGGAGGCGTTTTGCGTTATTTAATAGGTAAAGGAGCTGCAAATATTTTAGTTGAGAAACCGGCAGGCATTGACGCGGCAGATATTGAAAAAACCATAAAGCTTCTTGAAGGGAAAAATATTTTTCCTTACGTGGCCTATAACAGGCGCTTTTATAAATCTTTTCTTACAGCAAAAAAAATGATTGATGAGCAAGGCGGATTACTGTCTTGCCATTTTGAATTTACAGAGTGGGCACATGAAATTGAAAAATTAGATAAAACAAAAGAAGCACTAGAGAATTGGCTTTTAGGAAACTCTTCGCATGTTATTGATATTGCATTTTCTATTGCAGGGCAGCCCAAAGAAATGAGCTGTTATACATCAGGATTTTTAGCCTGGCATCCGCGCGCCGCCCAGTTCAGTGGCGCAGGAATTACAGGCAGAGACGTTGTTTTTAGTTACCAGGCCAACTGGCAATCTGCCGGCAGGTGGGGGGTTGAGTTTAATACACTTGAAGGAAAGCTGATCTTAAGGCCAATGGAAAAATTGTCTTTTCAGAAAAAAGGCCAGTTGGGTGTTGTAGAAATTGATTTAAATAATCCTGAAGATCTTGATTTTAAGCCGGGACTATACAAACAAGTAGAAGCTTTTTTGAATCATGAAAATGACAACATGATCTCGCTGCAACAGCACCATAAAAATGTAGTAAATGTGCTTGAGAAGATTAACGGAAAAGTAAAATAAAATCTTGTTTTATCTTTTTATAAAGAGTTCAGACAAATCTTTTCTGGTCATTATTTCGTTTACCATTCGCTTACTTACAATGGCCGCGCCTTTTGAGTTTAAATGGTCCATATCTCTGAAGCAGGTTTCATTCAGATCTGAATCTGAAGCTGGAATAAAAGTGTAGTTGGTTTTTATAGATTTCACAAAGTCAGAATAATCAGACAGGTAGTTGGGATTGAAATAATTATACAAGCGGTTAGATGGCAATTCAAAAAAGACAACTTTGATATTCGCTGCCTGTAAAGCAGAAACGATCTCTGATAATTTCCTCACTTTTACTGTATCAAAATCGTTTTGGAGTAAGGGAAGATGAAGATGCTCTTCTTTCAGTTCTTTTTTAAGCGAATAGGTTTCTTCTGATTTTATAAATCCTTTTGAAAGCCACATTTCATTGTTGCCGTTTACACAAAAATCTTTTTTTGACCTGACCATTGAGAGGATATTGGAACAGGATTTTGTGAAACTTTTTACGAGTATTTTGGGATATTTTTTTACCAATGATAAATCTGCAGAGAGAATATAGTTTTCTGTTGTTACCGGTTCTTTGAGGTATCGGTAAATGGGATAGTTGACAGGGTCATCTGATTTATCTGAAAAAGTCATTGGGCTCAGCAGAATAAAAACAGTTTTGGGTTTTTGTTTAGCGGTACCCAAGTAGTCAGTTAAAAGAAAATTGTAAAAATTAATTCCGGCTGTAGCAATACCCAGGTTAAATGTTTTTATTCCGGCACTGTCAAAATAAACGGGGTTAATGCCGCTGTAACAATAAGAATTTCCCAGAAACAAAATGTCGAGCGAATCGAAAGAAGAAATGCAGTTAAGTTTTTTAATATTTGTATTGTCACTGAAACAGCGGTCTTTATTGTCGAACCTGCCCACTGAAATTAGCAGGCCGAACAACAGCAAGAAGAATAAACAAAGTTCTTTTATGAATTTTTGCATGACCCCCGGTTAAAATTGAAA
>JACMLS010001125.1 GCA_014379485.1 Bacteroidia bacterium
GGGGAAATCACAGTTAAAAATGATGTAAGAACAGGCGTAGAATTATCTTATTATAAAAACGGAAAATTAGAATACCAGGTCAATTGTGTCAACGGCAAACAGAATGGCCTTTTAAAAGGATATTATGAGAGCGGACAGCTGCAGCAGGAAACTCCATATACAGACGGAAAAATAAACGGCTTGCGAAAATATTATTATGAAACAGGAGAACTATGGGGTGAAGAGATTTTTGAAGACGATAAAAAAAACGGCATTGAAAAATGCTATCACAAAAACAAAAAATTGCTTAGCGTAATAGCATATGTTGATGGTAAACCCACAGGCAAAGGAAAATTGTATTTTGAGAACGGAAACCTGGAACAGGAAATACCGTTTAAAGACGGAAAAAAAAGTGGCCTCCTGAAATATTATTACGAGAGCGGAGAACTAAAAATGGAAGTCATTTTCGTGTACGACAAAGAAAATGGCTGGGCAAAAGAATATTATAAAAGCGGAAATTTAAAAGCAGAAGCTACTTTTTTTGATGGTGAAAGAATTGGAAAAACCAATGAATACCCTGATAAATAAAACGAACACAAGAATGAAAATAAAATTTATAACAATTCTATTTTTGATCTTCTTTTGCGCTGAAAATTCATTGCATTCTCAAAACGGTTTTACTGATAAATCAGAAGCGAAGAATGAATTTAAAAACGGCTTGAAGGAAGGGAAGTGGGTGGAATTCGTGTCGATTGAATCTGATGAGGTTGTCTATTTGAAAGACACCGCAAAGAAAAATACAGCAGATTATATTCTTTTGTTTTATGTTAACGGAGAGGCGCAAGGTATTATGAGGACTTTTTTCGGAAACGGTGATCTCTTTACTGAAGCCCAACTTGTCAACAATAAAAAAAATGGCACAGTAAAAGAATTTTTTCGGAATGGAAAAATCAAAAGAGAAACTTCTTATACAGATAATGTAGTAAATGGCCCCGAAAAATATTTCTACGAAAGTGGCAACCTGGAGACAGAAACTCCTTACACCTTCAATAAAAAAAACGGTGTCATGACTTTTTATTCTGAAAACGGGACTATTTTGCTGAAAGTGCCATATTTAAATGACAGTGTAAACGGCACCGTAACCGGCTACTACGGCAGTGGAAAAATGGAATACGAGACAAAGACTGTTAACGGCAAAAAACAGGGGCTGTACAAAAATTATTTCGAATCAGGCAAGTTAAGACAAGAAGCTACTTACGCAGAAGACAAAAAAACCGGAACAGAAAAAACATATTTTGAGAACGGAAAACTACAGGCAGAAGTTCAATATTCTGAAAATAAAAAGAATGGATCTTCAAAAGAATACTTTGAAAACGGAAAATTATACATCTCGACCAATCATGTTGATGGCAAACAAAACGGTCTCACCAAAGAATATTATGAAAGCGGGAAATTGTTTGTTGAAACTATTTATTTGAATGATATGCCTGAGGGAATTCTTAAGATCTATTTTAAGAACGGAAAAGTGCAGCAGGAAACGAGCTTTGCCAACGGGCAAAAAAACGGAAGTGAAAAACACTATTATGAAACCGGAAAATTAAAGCAAGAAGACCCGTATGTAAACGGAATTGCAAACGGTGTGAGTAAAATGTATTATGAAAACGGAAAATTAAAAGCAGAATTTCCGGTAATTAAAAATCTGTGGTACGGTATTGCAAAAGAGTATTACGAAAGCGGCAAATTAAAATCAGAAACTGAATACTTTGATGGAGAAATAATTGGCAAAGTAAAACAGTATCCTGATAAATAAACGTTCGCACTATGATGAAAATAAAATCTATTGCAATACTTTTCTTGATCTTCATTTGCTTTGAAAATTCATTGCATTCTCAAAACGGTTTTACTGATAAATCAGAGGCGAAGAATGAAACGAAAAACGGTTTAAGAGAAGGTAAGTGGATTGATTACCTGGATAAAGAACACCTTGAAACCACCAAAGAATTTGCGGCATTTTACACGCTTGCTGTTTACGAAAAAGGAGAATTAACAGGCCTTGCGAGAATGTATGATACAAATAACACGCTCCGCAAAGAAATTACTTACCTGCTTGGAAAAAAAAATGGTTTAGTAAAAGAATTTTATGCAACAGGTGTCCTTGAAGTCGAATGGCCTTACAGCAATGATGAAATAAACGGCACAGAAAAGACGTATTTTGAAAATGGGAAAATAAAAAGCGAAGCTCTGCTTACAAATGGAATACTGAATGGAGCCTTAAGACAGTATTTTGAAAATGGAAATTTAAAAATGGAAAGGTTTTACGTGAATGGAAAGGAAAATGACACCGTAAGATTTTTCTTTGAAAGCGGAATGTTGTACCAGGAAATGCCCTATAAAAATGATAAAATAGAAGGAACCATGAAAGAGTATTATGAGAGTGGAAAATTAAGAAAAGAGATGGAATTTAAAGATAGTATGAGGAACGGGATCCAAAGAAATTATTACGAGAATGGAAATCCGGAATTAGAAGGTGTTTATAAAAATGAGGTATTGAACGGAGTGGCTAAAGCATACTTTCCCAACGGAAAAGTTAAGGAAATTATCCCTTATAAGAATGGCCTGGTAGAAGGCCTTGGCCAGGAGTTTTATGAAAGCGGAAAAATTCTTTCTGAAGGCCTCTATGTAAATGATACCGCTCATGGCATTGTAAAAAAGTACTTTGAAAATGGCAACCTGGAATTTAGCGTAACTATGGTGCGCGGAAAAAAACATGGCGTAGCAAAATTTTACAAAGAAAACGGTGTACTTGACAGTGAAAAGCCCTTTAAAGAGGGCGCGGTAACCGGAACAGGAAAGGTGTTTTATGAAAGCGGAAAAGTAAATTTTATCATACCTTTTGAAAACGGAAAAAAAAACGGAATTACCTATGAATATTATGAAAGCGGAAAGTTGAGAGCTAAAATTCCTCAAGAAAATGACGTAGAACATGGTGTTTGCCAGGAGTTTTACGAGAGTGGAAAGATAAAATTAGAGATCCCGTATTCTAATGGAAAAAAAAGCGGGATCATTTATGTTTATTACGAAAATGGAAAATTACAAAAGAAAATTCCCTGCGTCAATGGCAGAGAAAACGGAATTGCACAAGAATATTATAAAAGCGGAAAATTAAAATCAGAAGTCACTTATTTTGATGGAGAAAAAATTGGAAAAACCAAAGAGTACCCTGATAAATAAAAGCATTTTTCCTATCCCAAAATCTCAGCCAATCGCTCATTAGGCCGCACAATAATCGCTTTATCTCCCTTCACCACAATAGGCCGCTCAATTAAAACCGGATTTTTTATAAGGATCTCAATCCACTGCGCCTCAGTAAATTTCTTCCCCTCAAAATTATCTTTGTAAATGTGTTCTTTTTTGCGCACCAGTTCTTCAGCTTTCATCCCTAATTTTTTCAAAAGCTCTTTCAGCTCTTTTTTTGTGGGAGGATTCTCAATGTAGTTTATTATAGTTGGCTTTATTTTTTTTCCCTTGATAAGCTGCAACACTTCGCAACTTTTACTGCACGAAGGTTTGTGGTAGATAGTTATTTCCATAAGCAAATTTAGCTTTTTTGAGCTATCAATTCCTTTTATCATGGGGTGGGGAATAGAGGTCGGGGAATAGGAGATAGGCACAGCCCCCCTATTCCCCTTTTTTTGCTTAAATTCGTACCTCGAAAATTCATTATGAAGATCTCTTACAACTGGCTCAAAAAGCTCATACAAACTGATAAAACAGCACAGGAAATTTCTACCCTGTTAACAGCCTGCGGACTGGAAGTGGAAGCGCTTGAAAAATTTGAAGCAGTACCGGGCGGACTGAAAGGAATTGTGGTAGGTGAAGTAGTGGAAAAAGAAAAACATCCTGATGCAGATAAACTTTCTGTTACCAAAGTAAATATTGGTGGTCCTGAACTTTTAAATATTGTTTGCGGCGCGCCTAATGTTGCTGCCGGACAAAAGGTGTTGGTTGCAACTGTCGGCTGCACATTATATCCAACAGGTAAAGAACCATTCGAAATAAAAAAATCTAAAATTCGTGGTGCCGTTTCAGAAGGAATGATTTGCGCGGAAGATGAAATTGGTTTGGGAACTGACCACGATGGAATAATGGTGCTGGATGAAAACGCAGTGGTAGGAATTCCGGCAGCAGATTATTTTAATACCGATAGCTATCGGTATGAAGAAGATCTTGTTTTTGAAATAGGTTTAACACCGAACAGGTCTGATGCCGCATCTCATTACGGAGTTGCACGCGATCTTGCTGCCGTTTTAAATTGTACTGAGAACGAAGAAAAATATTCAGCAGTCATTTCTGGAACACATGAATTGCCTGCGCCCAGCGGAACTTTAAAAACCGAAGTGGAAATTCTGAATCCGGAAGCGTGTAAGCGTTACAGCGGAGTTACTATTACAGGCATTACTGTAAAAGATTCTCCTGACTGGTTAAAAAATTCACTTAAAGCAATTGGCCTACGTCCCATAAATAATGTGGTAGATGTTACTAATTATGTGTTACACGAATTGGGTCAGCCTTTACACGCATTTGATGCGTTTAAAATAAAAGGAAATAAAATTTTAGTTAAGAAAGAAAAAGAAGGAACCGTATTTAAAACATTAGACGGCGTTGAAAGAAAACTTTCTGCAAACGATTTAATGATCTCTTCTGCTGATGGACCGATGTGTATTGCAGGAGTTTTTGGCGGAATGGAAAGTGGTGTAACAGAAAGTACAGTTGCTGTATTTTTAGAGTCGGCATATTTTGACGCGGGTCATGTTAGAGCTTCTTCAAAATTTCACGGATTAAAAACAGATGCTTCTTTTCGTTTTGAAAGAGGAACAGATCCTGAAATGACAATTATTGCATTAACGAGAGCGGCGCATTTAATTTTAGAACTTACCGGCGGACGAATCAGTTCTGAGATAGTAGATATTTATCCTGTAAAATTAGCTCCGTCGCAAGTGGCGTTTTCTTACCAGACCTGTTTTGACCTGATCGGGAAAGAAATTCCGAAGAACACAGTAAAAATTATTTTACGCTCTTTAGGAATTGAAATTGCGCAGGAAGGCGCTGACGGATTATTGCTGAATGTTCCATTATACAAAAGCGATGTAACGCGCGAAGTGGATGTGATAGAAGAAGTAATGCGCGTTTATGGATACAACAACATTGAAGAAAGCGGAAAATTCAGTTTCTCTGCGCATAACAAAGGCGAAGAGTTTGCACTGAAAGTGGAAAACACAGTTGCTGACCTTCTTTCTGCAAACGGTTTTCGCGAGATCATGAGCACTTCGCTTACAAAAGAAACTTATTATTCAGCTTCAGAAAATTTTAAACCTGAAGAAAATGTAAAAGTACTGAATCCGCTTAGCGCTGACCTGAACCTGATGCGCAGAAGTTTATTGTTCGGCGGCCTTGAAACAATTTCTTACAATACAAACAGAAAAAATGCTGATTTGAAATTGTATGAATTCGGCAGAACGTATTCTAAAAACAGCAGCGAAGGATTTAAATATTCAGAAGAAAAACATTTAACGCTTTTTGTGTGCGGCAGAAGATTTCCTGAAAATCCGTACGGAGAAAATTCTAAAGAAAATTTTTCTTCGCTGAAATCATACGTTAATGTTTTGTTGCAGCGAATCGGAATTATAAATTACAAAAGCACCGAAGCTGAACACGAACATTTTTCTGCGGGCTTAACTTATTCCATTAAAAAAGATACGCTTGTTACTTTCGGACAAATTAAAAAAAGCATTTGTAAACAATTTGATCTTAAGGAAGAGATTTTTTGCGCAGACATTAGCTGGGACAATTTACTTAAGGCTGCGGCAAAAACAAATGTAACTTATACGGAGGTTTCAAAATTTCCGGGAGTGCGCAGAGATCTTGCCTTGCTTCTGAATAAAAATATTAAGTACAAAGAAATAGAAGAGCTTGCATTTACCACCGAGCGTAAATTTTTAAAA
>JACMLS010000117.1 GCA_014379485.1 Bacteroidia bacterium
ATATTAAAAGCCATTGGTTAGGATATGTTGGCGAACAAGTACAAAAAAAATCAGTCCCGCAAGAACAATCAGAATTCTATCAAAAATTTAAACTCACCAAAGAATCTGAATGGGATAGTTTAAATTTTGTTTTGACCGGTCACAAAGTTGCAACCAAATCAAACACACAAAAATTAAGCGCAGGCGGTTGTACATTGAACAAACGTGTGTACGGCTGGCATCCATATTGGGTTGGTACTGTTTATAATAATTATGACTGGAGCATGTTATCTGATCTTTGTTATTTTAGTTATGATGTCAGCCCGTCAACCGGAAATAATACGAACGGATCTTTTGCATGGACAACAAGTGGTGCTGTTACCACAGCAATTGCCAATGGTGTAAACGCACATATTTGCGCCACTATGTTTAGTGGTCACTCTACTTTCTGGGCCAGCTCAACTGCGCAACAAACGTTTATTACCAACGTAATTACGCTTGTTCAAAATCGCGGAGGTAAAGGTGTAAATGTTGATTTTGAAGGAATGGGCGCTTCTGATAAAGTTCCGTTTACTGCTTTCATGACTAATTTGTGTAATCAAATGCACGCCGCAATTCCCGGCAGCGAAGTGAGCATTGCTTTATATGCTGTTGATTGGAGCGGAACTTTTGACGTACCTGCTCTAAATAATGTGTGCGATTATTTTATTTTTATGGGATACGATTATTATTACAGCGGAAGTTCTACTGCGGGCCCTGAATCTCCTCTGTATAATTTTCAAACGAGCTATAATTACACCATCTCAAAAACCATTACGTATTATATTAACCAGGGAATGACGCCCGCTAAACTTTTAACGGGTTTGCCTTATTACGGGCGTGAGTGGGAAACAAACGCAGGCACAGTTCCATCAGCAACAACAGGTGGTTTCACTTCGTCGCGTACGTATAATGTAGTAAGAGATAATTTATCAGGCTATTATAATTCTGTGCAAAGAGAACCAAACAGTTTTACAAATTATTATTCTTTCCAGGTAGGTGGTTTGTGGAGGCAATGCTGGATTGATGATGATGAAACTTTAAAATATAAATACGATATAATTAATCAACGCGGCACAGGAGGAATAGGGATCTGGGCTTTGGGTTATGATGATGGTTATACTGAATTGTGGGATGCAATACGCGATCGTTTTTCTTCGTGCGCTGTTGTTCCTTGTACTGATACCATTTGGGATATGGGCGGGCCTTTGAGAAATTATTACAACAATGAAAATTATACCACAACTATTTCTCCGCCCGGCGCTTCCTCTGTACAACTTGCATTTTCGCAGTTTGATGTAGAGTTGAATTTCGATACGCTTTGGATTTACGACGGAACTTCTACAGCTTCCCCTCTTATAGGAAGTTATACAGGAACAAATTCTCCCGGAACAGTTGCCTCAACGCAAGGAAATATTACCATAAGATTTAAGTCTGATGGCGGAACAGTTAATCCGGGTTACACTGCAATCTGGAGCTGTATGGCAGATAATGTTGTACCAACCACTTCAGTAAGCGCACCAACACCCTGGGTAACACAAAACTTTACCGCAAATTTTACTGATGCAGATAATGGTGGCGGAAGCGGAATAGAAAAAAGTTTTTATCAGGTATTAGATTATAACGGAACAGAGTGGCGTGCAAACAATACACACGGATTTTTTTCTGACAATTTTGATCTGGCTATTCATCCTGACTGGACAAGCGCTTCTGGCGTGTGGGGAATTAGCGGAGGATATCTACAGCAAACAGATGAGGCAAATACTAATACAAATATTTATGCGCCCCTTACGCAAAATTTAAGCAATCGTTATTTGTATCAATGGTCAGGTAATATTGATGGAGCGGGAACAAACAGGAGAGCAGGAATTCATTTCTTTTGCGATAGCGCTCAATACGCAAACAGAAAAAATTCTTATTTCATCTGGTATCGGGTAGATCAGGATCAGGTGCAGTTTTATAAAGTAGTTAACGATGTTTTTACATTGGAGAATACGATCAGCTACACGCTGAATCCGAATCAGTGGTATGACAATAAAGTTACTTACGATCGTATTAGCGGACAAATACAAATCTGGATCGATAATAATTATGTGGGAAGCTGGACAGATCCCTCACCTTATTCAAACGGAAATTATATTTCTTTCCGTAGCGGAAATTGTATTTATACTGTGAATGATCTTAAAGTTTACAGGAGCCGTGCTGCAACAGCCGCGATAAGTGTTGGGACAGGAAATGCAAATGATATCCGTTTTGAAAACACAAATCCATCAACACCTTCTGCAAAAATTAAATCCATCACTAAAGACAATGCAAATAATTTAAGTGCAATTTCTTTCCAGGATCTGAATGTGGATTGGACAAAACCATTAATTAACGGAGTTGTTGTGAGTGATGGTATAACAACAGACATTGATACTTCTGCATCAGCAACAACACTTGCCGGAAACTGGATTGCGTTTACCGATACCAATTCTGCCATTGCGCAATACGAATACGCCATCGGGTCAACCCCTGGCGCTCAAGATGCAAAAGTGTGGACGGTGAACGGGGGCGCAACAATTATGGCTTCGAACAGTTTAAGTTTACTGAACAATCAATTGTATTATATTTCTGTTCGCGCAACAGACGGAGCGGGTCTTGTTTCAGATTCAGTGGTGTCTGACGGCGTTTTAATACTTACTACGCTTGGTGTAAACGAATGGAATCTGAATACAGGAGTTTTGGTTTATCCAAATCCATCTTCCGGAAAAGTTACTGTAAAATTTTCTTTAGAGAAAGATGAAAAGATCCAATCGCTTCAATTAATAAATTCATTGGGTCAAATGATCGCTTTGTCTCCTTCTTTAATTTCTTTCGAAAAAAATTATTATTCTTTTGAGATCGATCCCGCAACTTTAAATCTGGCTGCAGGAGTTTATCATATAAAACTGAATTTCGGTAGAACAGAGAGAGTAGTTAAATTAATTCTTCAAAATTAATTATGATCAAAAAAATATTTTTTGTTTTCGGAATTTTTTCTGCTATTATTTCTTTTGCTCAAAAATCTCACCTGCAAAAACAGGTTGTTTCAGATGCAGAACAAATAATTCCCGCTTGGCATAACATTGATCTTATTGGAAATAAATTCATACTCTCTATGCTGCCGGTAGATGTAAAGATGGATACCATTACTTCTCCGCCTGCTTCAAATCTTTGCGATTCTGTTTTTACACCAGTTTTTGTTTTTACCAATAACGGAACAGATACAATCGCCTCAGTTAATTTTTTTGTTTCGTTAGATGGCAACCCTGTTTATACTTTTCCATGGACCGGAACCCTGCCTTCTTTACAAACCGCTACAGTTACAACTGCTTCTCTTATTGCTCCTGTTGGTACGCACACGCTTAATATAATTGCCTTATCTCCGAACGGTGCAGCAGATGGAAATCCTTCTGACAATTCGCATCACCAGTATTTTACTACTGTAAATGGTACCGTATTTCCCTATCCGCAAAGCGATGATTTTGAAGGCGGCCTTTTTCCGAAAGTAAACTGGACATTAGAAAATCCTGATACTAATGAAACCTGGGAAATTACAAGTACTGCCGGCGGTTACGGAAACAGTATTAACTCAATTTATTTTAATAATTACGATATTCCTGATGATAATTCAGGTCAGGTAGATAATTACTTAAGTCCGTTTTTAGATTTTTCTTCGGTAACACAGCCAATCATGACCTTTGATATTGCCGGCGTACGGTATGATGCAGATTATTACGATTCGCTTATAGTTTTTGTTACAAAAGATTGTGGCAATACCTGGAGCGCTCCTTACGCAAAAGGCGGTTCTGTTTTAGCAACTGCACCCGATATAGGTAATTTTTTATACGTTCCACCACCCGGAGATTGGAGAACTGACACGGTCGATCTGATCTATTTTGCAGGTTACCCAAGTGTGCAAATAAAAATTCAGTTCTATAGCCTGTGGGGCAATGCAACTTATATTGATAACATTAATTTTTCTGAGAATGGGGTTGGAATAAAAGAAAACTCGGCGTCAGATCTTTTGTTTGTTTATCCAAATCCCGCAAAAGAAAATGTAACTATTAAATATTCCACTTCAATTAAAAACGGAACACTAAAAATTTCTGATACAAGCGGAAGATTAATTGTTTCGCAAAACTGCAATGCAGCAGGAATTTCTGATGTGGATCTTTCTTCTTTTTCTGCGGGAATTTATTTTGTTGAAGTGCTTTCTTTGCAGGGAAAAGTTGTGAGGAAGTTGATTATTGATTAAATACACAAAACCTTTGCCTTTCCGCGCTGTTGCAGGAAATAATTCGACGATTCAGATTTTTGAGTTCTGGCAGAATTTAACCTTATAGTATGATTGCATTTTGCTTTTACCAATCAGGCAGAACTTTCCGGTTCTTTACTTTTAAGCACTTACTATAACCGAAAACTATCAACCAACAACTGTTAACTCTCTAATTGATAACCGCAAACTTAAAACCGATAAATCTTTACCTTTGAGGCTGAAATTATGCCGCGCATTTTATTCTTAGCCGCCCATCGGCCCAACCGTTCACCCAGTCAGCGTTATCGCTTTGAACAATATTTTTCTTTTTTGGAGGAGAAGGGATTTAAATGCGAGCTTTCTTACATTATTGATGAAGAAGCGGATAAAATATTTTATTCGTCCGGAAATTTTTCGGGTAAACTGGGAATTTTAAGAAAGGCAATAAAAAAAAGAAAAGCAGACGTAAGACGATACAATGACTTTGATGTTGTTTTTGTACAGCGCGAAGCATTGATGATAGGCTCCACGTATTTTGAGCGGAAAATAAAATCTTCTAAAGCAAAATTTGTTTTTGATTTTGACGATTCTATCTGGCTGATGGATACCAGCGATGGAAATAAAAAATGGGAGTGGCTAAAGAAACCCGGAAAAACTTCTGAAATTATTTC
>JACMLS010001126.1 GCA_014379485.1 Bacteroidia bacterium
AGGATCTTGAGTGGCACGATGTACCTTTCTGGGCATATTTCTGCCAGATCTCTGATTCTACTACAAGCTACGGTTCTTATTCAGGCGCCGTTCCAAACGAAAAAATTACCTGGGGAAAATTAAGTATTGACACTCCTAAATTTATTGTGGAGAGCGATGCGACAATAGTTGCCCCGCTTATTTTTTCATGGATACTTGGGTGGTAAGGCTTCGACGGGCTCAGCCTGACAAGTGATTCCAAATTATAGGCAATAAATTGTCACACTGAGCCCGTCGAAGTGCGACGGTTTTTACTGATGCCGATCTTCCAAAATCTTAATCACATCCTTCAGCTTGGCATCTTTTGCCTGTAACAAAATCAGGTAATGGAATAAAAGATCTGCAGCTTCGTTTAAGAAGAGGTGTTTATTATCGTCTTTAGATTCTATAACTAATTCTACTGCTTCCTCTCCCACTTTTTGTGCGATTTTATTAATTCCCTTTGCAATTAATTTAGAAGTATATGAATCTACAGAAGGAGAATTCTTTCTTTGTTCTATAATTCCTTCCAGTTTTGAAAGAAAATCTTTTGGTGTATTTTTTTCGTTGAAACAGGTTTCTTCTCCGGTGTGACAAACAGGTCCTTCTGGAACAGCTTTAATGAGAATAGTATCCCGGTCGCAATCCAGCAACATTTCTTTCAGTTCTAAAAAATGACCACTGCTTTCGCCTTTAGTCCACAACCTGTTTTTACTGCGGCTGAAAAAGGTGACTTTTTTTTCTTCCAATGTTTTTTTCACTGATTCTGCATTCATAAAAGCGAGCATTAATACTACGCCTGTGTTTGCATCCTGGATAATTGTGGGTACAAGCCCGTCTGAATATCGTTGAAAATCTATTTCCATCATTTGATAAAGATAAAAGAAAAAAATTATTCCGCTAAAGCTTAGGTCTTCGCCTGTTTTGGCCGCTAATGGCGCAAATTTCCGCAAATGAAGAAGTAAAAGGTGACTGGTTTTAACATTGTCTCGGGCCACCATTATCCTATGCTAAAAACAAAAAATCCTTATCTTTAAACAATGAAAAAGCAATTTGCATTTATTTTAGGCTCTTTCTTAGCGGGAAGTATTTTTTATTCATGCTGCAAAGATCCGGGCTTTGATGGCGGGGCAACTGTTGTAATTCATTTGAAACATCATGGAACATTAATCCCAAATCAAACTTCTTATCCTGATTCTGTTTTTGTAAAAGCAGGTGCAGAGGAATCTCCCGGAATATCTGCGGGCAATTACGATAAGGTTTTTGTCGGAGAAGGAACATCAGACCATGTTCACTTACAGGGATTAAAATGCGGAAAATATTTTATTTTTTGTACGGGAAAAGATAACAACGGCAATTTCAGAGTTACAGGCGGACAAGGGGTAGTAATAAAACACAAAGAAAGAAAAAAGGAAATTGAAATTGACATTGCTGTGACAGAATAAACTTTTATCATTTTAAATGCGCATTTTTTTAATCATATTCTTTTCTTTTTTTTGCGGAAGTTTTTTTTCGCAGACATTTGAAATGGGCTCAGGTTTATTTTTCTTTAAGGCTGAGGGTGCGCTTTTGCAAAAAAACAACTCAGGAACTTACCAGAAACTGAATACAGATGGAAAGAATTATTTTTCGCTTGGCGCTACTTTCAATTTTTACATTCCGCTTTATATAAAGTCAACAGATCTATCGGTCGGAGTATTTTCGGGCGCTTCCGGATTTTATAATATTACAGAAAACCAACGCTACAAAGATCCGAATCTTTACCAATATGATCAGCTTAAAAATGACGTTACAAAAGCAGCAGGAGTTTATTTGCCCCTTATGTTCAATTTAAGAGCAGGAAGAAATGCAACTTCCAATTCAATTTCAAAAGTGGGTATTGGGTTTGGAGCCGGCCTAACTTTAAGCGGAATGAATTTTGATAAATATTATTACGACAGGTTTTTTTACGCTTCACCTTCCGTAAATGCAGAATTAAGTTTAGGCAAAGTAAAATTCAGAGCCTTGCTTTTATTACTTCCGTATAAAACTTACTATATTTACGATACCGGAAAAAAAGAGAAGAAATATGATATTTCACAGTTTTCAGTTACAATGAGTATAACTTTTGGCGATGATTAAAAATAAAATTAAAAAAACAAGTTCTGCAGTCCTGATCTTTTCAGGCTTTATACTTTTATTTTTTTCGCCTGCAAAAAAAATGATATTAATGTTTTGGATGCTGATTTAAACGGAACCACCACTGCAAGCTCTACAACCGGCACAACTTCTACATCTGCTACTTCAACCACATCTTCATCACGCC
>JACMLS010000118.1 GCA_014379485.1 Bacteroidia bacterium
CCGATTCTAATTGGGTATGTTTTAGCTTTGATAATTTAGGACGTTTGCGACAAATTGAAGGAATTCGTAATTCAAAACCTACCTTTAATAACAAATTTGATGGGCAAGGTAATCTCGTATTGGGTTTAATTAAAGGAAGGACTGATTCATTTGATCCAATTGATACAACTAATTATTTTACCGCAGAATATGATTCATTAAACAGACCACTGTGGTTTAGTAATACAAATTATGCGTTCGGAAAAAAAATCATGGCTTACATGGAATTTTCAAACTCAGATTCTATTGCTTCGTATTGCAAGAGCAAAAAACTTAATCATGACGGGGCTTCTTTTTTGAAGGAAACCATTGATTATGGCGAAATTAATCGAAAAATAAAAATTACCACCATTATAGTGAATAATGATACTGTTTTTCTGAAATATTTTGATGAGAATTATCAGGAACAAACAGAAGAATTCTTGCTTTTCAAAAAAAATGACTCAGGAAATGTTTTTAGACTTTTTAGCGTAAATAATAATAACATTACTTTTAAAAGTGTTTATCATATTTCAAATGACCTTAGAAAGTGTTACAAATTTAAACCGACCAGTTCGAATGACCAAAACATAGATATTCAGAAATCAAAAACCATTCCTGACATGGAAAACGTATTAAGCGGCAAATTTATTAAAGAAAATATTGGCAATATAAAAAATCGCACAATAGAATTTGCTTATTATAATTATTTAAGTGCTTTTGGAAATCTGAAAAGGAATTTGGTTGAAATCCCTAATAAGATTCAAAGTTCAATTTGGGACAAAATTGATGTCAGGAAAACTCTGAAAGAGAATTATAAATATTTCAGGATTGTGAGTTATTACTGATTCCATTTTACCTATTGTCATCAAATTTATTTGCAACATTAATCCTAAATTAAATGCTCATTTAATCGGAAAAGAGAAGGCAATTGCTGATATTCGCAAAACAAAACATGAAAAAAGAAGAACGCTACCAACACATTCTCGACTACTTTCAAAAAAATGTTCCCATTGCTGAAACGGAATTGGTTTACAAAAATCCTTTTCAATTGTTGGTGGCTGTTATACTTTCTGCGCAGTGTACAGATAAACGCATAAACATTGTTACCCCAAAATTATTTGAAGTGTATCCTGATGCTGAAACTTTGGCGGCTGCGCAACCTGAAGCGGTGTTTGAATTGATCAGAAGTATTTCTTACCCCAACAACAAAGCAAAACATTTGGTTGGTATGGCAACAATGCTGCTGAAAGATTTTGGCGGAAAAATTCCGGGTGAAATTGATGAGTTGGTAAAATTGCCGGGCGTTGGACGAAAAACGGCGAATGTGATTGCGAGCGTTGTTTACGATAAACCTGCCATGGCGGTTGATACGCACGTTTTCAGGGTTTCTGCGCGTTTAGGTTTAACGGTGAACGCAAAAACACCTTTGCAGACAGAACAGCAATTAGTAAAACACATTCCCGAAAATTTAATTCCGCGGGCGCACCACTGGCTTATTTTACATGGGCGTTATACCTGTATTGCAAGAAATCCACTTTGCGAAAAATGTCCCTTAACGGAATTTTGCCTCTATTTTGAGAAAAAATCAAAAGGCAAAACAATGAAGATTCATTCCATTTCTCCCTCAAAAAAAAGAAAGAAGCTTACAAAATCATAGCCAATACTACAATGTCATTAAGTTAAGACTCAATTTGGGCTAAAGCCCGATTTTTGTTTTCGTTTTCTAACCTCCGGCTAAAGACCGGAGGGCTATTGAAAAGCTTAACTAGCGACATTGGCCAATACACTTTGGCTCAGTTTTTGGACCAAGAATAAAAGCAATTAGTCTAAACTTATCAGTATTGAATTAACATCTTGTATTCTTTGTGTAAATTTCCGTTACCATATAAAACCATATACCCATGAAAAAAGCAATCACCTTCAGCATCGCTCTCGCAGCAGCAAGCGTTTTGTTTTCCTGCAAATCTCACCAGGGTTGCCCGGGTGTTGGAACTTCTAAACAAGGAAAATCTTCTATTATTAAAACTACAGAGCAAAGCAGCGCAGTAAAAGTTAGCTGATCAATTTTTTAATTTATTCTTTTGGATGCCTCTAAAAATTGCATCCAATTTTTGCCATGAAACTAAATTTGAAAACCGCTTTCAACAGAACGGATTTCTTATGAAAAGAAAATTTCAATTCACACTACTCCTACTTTCAGTTTTTAGTTTTTCTCTGTCCTCACAGACCGGCGAATGGAATTCATATAATCCTAACGATTCCTGCTCACGGCTGATCTATTCTGTTTCATCATACAACATTGTTAATGACAGTGTAATTTTTAGCATATGGAACAATGGAAGAGACACCATTTTATCTCCTGCAGAAATTAAGCGGTTTTATATTCAGAATCCATCCAGAATTTTCTACCAGAACTATAATCACATAAAAGAAACACTTGAAAAACTCACCAACGTAGAAGAACTTTTTTTTTATGGGGATGATTCTGATAGTTTCAAGGGACTTACAGAAAACGAATTCGAAAAATTTGTCATATCAAAAAAACTCACAAAAATTCATATCAGGAATGTTGATGCAACAAAGCATTTTGAGAAATATATAAGAAAGAAACATAAAAACATCAGCATTATAAAGTCTTAAAACAAGCTCATCTGAACTGTTTCATTTCCTGAATTGTCTTCAGAACTTTTCTGATCACCCAAATTATTTCCTCCAATACTGTAAACTTCTGTCTCCTTATAACGCGATGCAATAACAATATTGGTTTCGCCTGCGTGTTTTAAAAATAAATTACGCGCCAACTCAGGATCGTTGTTGTCTTTTGAAAGATGAGATAAAAAAACGTGGGTCATAAATTCTGGTTTATGATCAACAAACAGTTTCAGGGCCTGATCGTTTGACAAATGGCCTCTGTTGCTTCTGATCCGTTTTTTTAAGTGGTAAGGATAGTTACCGAACTCAAGCATTTTTTCGTCGTAGTTTGCTTCGAGAAAAATGGCGTGGCACTTTTTAAAATTTTCAATTACATGTTCGCAGCAAGAACCAATGTCTGTAAACACTCCCACAGTAATTCCATTACCTTCTACAATAAAACTAAACGGATCTGCGGCATCATGAAATTTTGGAAAAGCAGTTACAGAAAGACCACCGAAAGTTATTGCTTCATATCCTTTAAAAGGTCTCAACTCAGTTTCGCTTAGTTTCATGCGGCTGTTCTGATACGTTGGGTCAGTAATGTAAACCGGTAATTTGTATTTTCTTGAAGTGTACTCAAGACCACGAATATGATCTATATGTTCATGCGAAATAAAAATTGCTTTTACTTTTTGCATGGAAAGGCCTGAACGAAGCATTCTACGTTCAAGTTCTCTGCAAGAAATTCCAACGTCTACCAATACAGCTTCTGTTTCGTTGCCAACATAATAGCAATTGCCATTGCTGCCAGAATTAAGAGATGTGATAGAGAGTGCCATTGATTCTGCAAAGGAAACCAAATAAAAGAGACAAAAAAACCAGTTTAGATTTTTTTGTCTACAATTTTGCCTGTTGAAAAGTTCTCAGTTTATCATCAGCTTTCCTGAGTAAACATTTTCTCCTTTGCTGGTTAGCATGTAAAAGTATATTCCCTTATCAAGTCCTGTTAAGTTCAAACGCGTTTCTCCTTTATGAATTGCAGAAACAATTTTTACAACTTCTCCGGTTACATTATAAATTTTAAGTTCTGCAAAATATATTTCTTCTTCAACGCTCAGTATTGCAGAGCCCTGGCATGGATTTGGGCCTATGTTACATTGGGCCTTAACCGGCAACGCTTCTGCAACCGCAGTTGTTGCGCAACTGTTTCCAAATGATCCGCCTGAGCTGACAGTAATTAGTCTGGGTGTTTTTACTACTCCAGATGAAATGTTGAAAGGAGAAGACTTTGTTTGAAAAACGAGTGGCGTTTCTGTGGGATTTATATTAAAATCGTTGCAAGTGCTGTTTCCAAAAAAATCGGTTGTAACAAGAAAAGAACTTGATGTGGGATACCAGCTATCGGAATATCCAAAAACACTAAGACCTCCGTTACTTTTTTCCTGCACAACATAAGCTTCCTCAACTCCAGACCCACCGTATTCTTTTGCCCATACAAGCTGCCCCATAGTATTTACCTTTGCTAAAAAATAATTACCCGAAACCTGGTCGTTAAAGCTAAATGAAGTTCCTGTTAAAGCGTAACCGCCGCCAGAAAGCTCTGTTGCACAATACCCGTATTCATCACCGCTGCCACCATATGTTTTTGCCCACATGCTATTGCCTGAGGCATTGGTTTTAATAAGACCCATATCTGTGTTAGCGCCATAATTTGAAACGGGCATTATAAATCCTCCGTCAGAAGTTTGCGATAATGACCATGCAATACTTGTTCCTGAAGTCTCATAATTTTTTGTCCAGAGCGTATCTCCGTTTGCATCAGTTTTTATTAGGCAGGCTGTTGGATTATTATTCGGATCAAAACTTTTTGTTTCTCCGCTTGCCGCAAATCCGCCATCACTTGTCTGTACAACAGAATAAAACAGATCATTTTTTGTTCCCGCAAATACTTTAGACCATTGTGTATTGCCTGCATTGTCCAGCTTAAGTAAAAATGCGTCATAGCCATTATTGTAAACATCGCCGGCAACAATATAGCCACCGTCTGCTGCAGGTTTTACACATAAAGCCCTCTCGAGGTAGGTGGTATCTGCACTCAGGGAATAAGCGTTTGACCAGATCACGTTTCCGTTTGCACCTACTTTCATAACAAAAATGGCATAATCAAATCCATTAACACTATCAATCACAGATCCGCATGCTATAAAATTACCTGCAAGGTCTTCATTAACAAAATATATACAGGAGTTATAGGCCATGTTTACAGCGTAATTTCTTGACCAGAGTGTATCTCCGTTTAAATCTGTTTTAATAAGAAAAGATTTGCTTCCTGGACTTATATAGGAAATACCCATAAAACCACCCATAATATGCCCTCCATCTGAAGTGTTTTGAAAAGTATACGGATTAATGATGCTTGCCGTGCCGCTCCACGGAAAAAATTCTCTCTGAAAAGTTGTTTGCGACTTTAAGCCGGCAGCAATAAAACAGGCAAATAATGCGAAAAGTATTTTTGTTTTCATGAAATTGTTTTTTACAGAATTAAACTCTGTTTCGGTTTAAGATGCAAAAACTATTCCTCACAACGCCTCAAAAGGGTAGTGACAGTTTGCCCACCAAATAATTGGGGAATATTATAGAAAGCTGAGGAATTAATTTCTCATAAATTGAGATCCATTCGCTGAAATAATACCAAATGCTCATATTAAATAGTCCAATCTACTTGTCCTTTTTTATTA
>JACMLS010000119.1 GCA_014379485.1 Bacteroidia bacterium
ACTTTTTGTTTTTGAACATGTAATTGACAAATAAGAGAAGGCGATAGGGAATAGGCAAAAGGGAATAGTGAATAGGGAAAAGTGGTTGCGAAAATATTGCAATAAATTAATATTGGGGCAAAAGAATTTCATGGCAAAAAAAATTGCTTATTATGTGTAAAACAGAAAAAGAAGGAAATAGTTACAGGGAATGAAAAAAATAATTGTTAAACGGCCAGAGCCTTGCTGTCTGTTATTTTTCCGTTTTCGCATTTAATGGTGCGGGCAGGGAATTTCTGATATAAAAGGTAATCGTGTGTTGCAAATAAGACAGCGCTGCCGCTTTTAGCAATGTTTTGCATAAGGCCCATAATCTCTGCAGAAGTATCCGGATCAAGATTTCCGGTTGGTTCATCGGCCAGAATGATCTCAGGCTTATTGATGAGCGCCCTTGCAATGGCTACACGTTGCTGCTCGCCACCAGAAAGCTGAAACGTTTTTTTATCTCCCTTGCCGCCCAAGCCAACTTTTTCAAGCACATCTGCAATGCGCAATTTTATCTGCTCTTCATCTTTCCATCCTGTTGCTTTCATTACAAATTTCAGGTTGCCGCTCACACTCCTGTCCTGCAACAACTGAAAATCCTGAAAAACAATTCCGAGCTTTCTTCTCAAAAAAGGAATTTCTTTATTTTTTAAATTATTTAACGAATAGCCGGCAACCCATCCGCTTCCTTTTGAAAGAGGCAATTCGCCATATAAAATTTTCAATAGACTCGATTTTCCGCTTCCGGTTTTCCCTATGAGGTAAACAAATTCTCCCTGGTTAACCAATATGTTTACATTGCTGATAACAAGATTTTCTCCCTGAAAAACATCAACCTTTTCTAATTTTATAACAAGTTCCTGTTCCATAAATATCCCCTAAAATTACAGCGGGCCCTGTAACCAATTTTTATTTTTGCATTATAATAGTTAACACGATCAGGTTAATAACTTAAAACTTCTCTAAAAAAGCGCCTATAAGCCCTCAATAACTTTACAAAGATAATTTATTGATATTTTTTTTCATGAGGGCCATGCGTTTCATTTCTTTTGCATTTATTTTGTTTTGCTGCATTCAGCTTTCTGCTCAAAAAACCGGGGCGTATCTTGACAATGACCTGGAATTTAAGAACGGAACAGAGTTGTTTGATAAAAAATTATATGCTGCTGCTCAAAAAAGTTTTCTGAATATAATTTCTACAACAAAAAATCCGAAAGCTTTTGTGCGTATTGATGCAGAATTTTACGCTGCCGCCTGCGCGCTTGAGCTTTTTCATAAGGACGGAGAATGGAGATTCAGAAAATTTGTAGCTGATCATCCGGAAAGTAATAAAATAAAATGGGCCTATTTTTATCTGGGAAAATCTAATTTCAGAAAGAAAAAATACGAAGAAGTAATTGAGTGGCTGGAACAGGTAGAGGTGTACGACCTGAACCAGGAAGACCTTGCCGAACTTTATTTTAAACGTGGCTACTCTTATTTTGAGACGGGTAATTTTCATAAAGCAAAGCAAGACCTGTACGAAATAAAAGATGTGGATAATAAATATTCTTACCCCGCAAATTATTATTACTCTCACATTGCTTATACAGAAAAAAATTACGAGACCGCTGCAGAAGGATTCAGAAGACTTTTAAATAATGAAACTTTTGGCCCTATTGTTCCTTTTTACATTGCTCAGATCTATTTTTTACAGGCAAAATATGATAGTGTAATCAGGCTCGCCCCTTCATTACTGAACGATACTTCAAAAATTTTAAAGAAACCTGAGATCAATAAGATCATAGGAGAATCGTATTACAGAAAAGGTGAGTATGAAAAAGCAATACCCTACCTGAAAGAATACGGTGCTTCTACACAGAGCGATAATTACGAAATGGCTTACGCGCTTTACAAAACCGGCAAGAAAGCAGAAGCAATTCCGTATTTCGAAAACTCAACAACCGGTTCTGACACCATTGCGCAAAACGCCTGGTATCATTTGGCCGATTGCCAACTAAGCATAGGCGAAAAAACAAAAGCACGTAACTCTTTTTACAGCGCACACAAAACCGGACCCAGCCCTAATATTCAGGAAGATGCTTTGTACAGTTTTGCCAAACTCAGCTACGAACTTTCTTTAACTCCTTACGGCGAAGCAATAAACGCTTTTACAGAATATATAAATGCGTATCCGAATTCGCCACGCAAAGAACAGGCTTATCGTTTTTTAGTAAACGTTTTTGCCTCTACACAAAATTACCTGGAAGCCTTAAAAGCCATTGACAAAATAAATAATCCGGAGCCTTCTTTACGAACAGTTTACCAACGAATGGCTTGGAATTATGGTGTGGATTGGTACAACCGCGGCCAAACAGATTCTGCGCAGCGCTACTTTACTATTGCCACAAAAAATAATTACGATTTGCGCATTACTTCTTTGTGTTCTTTTTGGAGCGGAGAAATTAAATACAAACAAAAAGATTATCCGGCAGCCATGCAGATTTTTAAAGACTTTTGGAGTACTTTAGAGTTTTGATGAATATTATCATGTTTAGCATATTTGAATATGCGCTCGCGTGGGAATTTTGTTTGGTCCATATCAAGCGGTGATCGAAGGTTCGAGAACCTTCAAATAATTGGTAGAACGAACGGACTTTATCAAATATGCGATGAGGAAGACATAGAGTTTTTTTTTATTAACCGGTCAGGTAGGTCAGCTTTAGCATATCCGAATATGCACGCAGGGGAACTTTATTTGTCCCACATTGAGCGGCTCGAGTTAATCCCTAAATGCCCAATCAATCATTTTATGGTCAATGTCTGGACTCGGGCATCCATTCCGGATTAATTTTTTTTTTCAATTTTTTTATTTATTTTTGGCTTGCAAATTGGGTTATCTTTAAATTGAAATATTCCAAAGTTAAATCAATTTGGTTAAAATTTTCTTTTATGAAAAAGAATATTAAGTGTCAACTATTGTTTCAATATTATAAAATTTACTATTTGAGGAAAGAAATAATATTTTAGCCAT
>JACMLS010001127.1 GCA_014379485.1 Bacteroidia bacterium
GTTCAATTTCTTTTACGTCAATGCTATCCAGGTTCAATAAACTATCAACCATTTCCGTAAGCCTTGCTTTTGACAGGGTTTTAAAAACTGTTGGATTTGTTGAAGGAGGATTTACTGTTGGTTTTGCTTTTTGCGAAGAGTCGCCGCGAAAAGGGCCACCTGCAAAGCAAAACGAAGCGCTTAGTAAAAGGAAAAGTATTCCAGTAAAAATAAAAGATGATGGCCTTGTTAATATCTTCTTCATAAAGCGGAGGCCTAAAATAATAAAATAAATTAAAATACAAATTATCAGGTAGTTATATTTAATCAATTAAACTAAAGTTTTTAACATTACATTTGCGCCCATGTACCAATGGCGAGATCTGATCTATGGCAAAAAAGCCATTTTAGTCTTCATTTTAGTTCCTTTTTGCCTCACTTTTATTAAATATGTGGGCGAAATTGACTTTTTTATTGATTTTATCGATACTGTTGGATTAACATCATTAAAAGTAAAATTAGATAGTTGGGCCAACCATTCTGGCGATTCAGGTTTAAAGCACCTGGCCTTTTGGATTATTGTGCTCGATATTTTTTACCTCTTTGTTCCAATTCTATTTATCAAGATCTTTCTTAAAAAAGAAAAACTTTCAGAATTTGGATTGAGCGTAAAACTTGAAAAAGGTTGGTGGAAGATCTATCTGCTTTTTATGTGTTTTATGTTTCCGCTCGTTTATTATTTTTCTGGCACTACAAGTTTTCAATCGCGCTATCCGTTTTACAACATTGCAGATTCAACACCGCTCTGGCCAAAATTCTGGATCTGGGAACTTTTATATTTCTCACAATTCTTTTGCCTCGAGTTTTTCTTTCGCGGTTTTATGGTGCATGGTTTAAAAGAGAAGCTCGGAATTTACTCTGTGTTTGTAATGACCATTCCGTATTGTATGATCCATTTCGGAAAGCCCATGCCCGAAACCATTTCAGCAATTTTTGCGGGGTTGATTTTGGGATATTTGAGTTACAAAAACAGAAGTATTCTTTTGGGATTCATGTTGCACATTACAGTTGCCATTTCAATGGACCTACTTGCTTTGTGGCGTGAGGGAAGGTGGTGAAGCGCATTTCCCATTTACTCAATCACCCAATGCCCCATTTACTACGCAAAAAATCTTCGGGAGATTGCGTTTAATTTTTTTGTAAATTAGCGGTATGCAACCAATAGCAATTCAAACCAAATCATTAAATCTTACTGACGAACAGTTTTTTCGTCTTTGTGGTGAAAATCGAGACCTGCGATTTGAAAGAGATAAGAATAAAAACATTTTAATTATGTCGCCAACAGGTTATTTTACAGGTAATTTTAATGCAGAAATACTTTATGAAGTAGCTAAATGGAATAAAAAAAATAGAGATGGATTTGTTTTTGATTCCAGTACCGGATTTACTTTGCCAAACACTTCTGTTCGTTCTCCTGATGTTTCCTGGATAGAAAAAAGCAGAGCCGAAAAAATTTCGCAGGTTGATAAAGAAAAATTTGCACACATCTGCCCTGATTTTGTAATTGAAATTTTTTCTAAAACAGATTCTTTAAAAGATCTTACAGAAAAAATGGAAGAGTGGATTGAAAATGGCTGCCAGCTTGCATGGCTTATTAATCCATACACAAAAACTACAAGCGTATTTATGCCCAATGCAGAAATTGAAAGTGTTTCTTTTGAGAACTCTCTTTCCGGAAAAAATATTTTGCCGGGCTTTGAACTGGTAATCAGTCAAATTCTGTAATTACCGGAATTTTAAAAAATCACAAATCTTTTTTCATTGGTTTCAGAGTCAGGGAATGCTGTGCCGCTGCATTACCCATTTACCCAATCACCCAACTCCCCATTTACTACGCAAGAAATCTTCGGGCAATTTGTTTAGTTGGTTTTGTTTTCTTGTAAGAGAGTTTCTTTTGGGTGAATGGGTTACTGGGTAATTCATTGTCTGATTTTATTTTTCTACATTAGCTTTCTATGAAAAAAAATATCCAGACTGCATTTTTCTATTTTTTATTTTCACGCAAAGCAGTTCCATTTATCATTTATAATTTATCATTTATAATTTTCTTCACCTCCTGCACAGAAAGCACCAAACAACGCCCCAACTCATTTGCTCCAAAAGTTACCGAAGCAAAAGGCAAATGGATCAATCCTGACAGTGTAGAAAAACCAAAAACAATACTTGCCGGAATACCTGTAACAGTTAAAGCAGGGCAACCAACAGTAAACCCAACCAACTTAAACGTACATATTGCCGGAGAACCGAAAGTTACTCTTGCAGGTACACCAAAAGTTTGTACACCTGGTCAGGATTCATTTTCTCTTCCTAAAACAATACCTGCAATTGGAAAAACCAAACCCGCTGGCATACCCGAAGTTGTAATTGCAAAAGATGCCGCAGCCAAAGATGTTAACCCCGCTAATTTTTCGTTTTATAAAACACTGCAAGGTTTAAAGCATA
>JACMLS010001128.1 GCA_014379485.1 Bacteroidia bacterium
AATGGAAAATTTTATTTTTATTGCTTACGGAGATCCGCAAATGTTTGTTCAGTTTTACAATGGAAAAAGCTGGAGTAAAAATAAAAATGCACTGGGCGTTTCTCATTACGCAGGTTCTGTCTATTGGAACATGGAGTTTGACGTGAATGATGAAGACACTTCTGTGATATATATTTCGACTACACAGTTATCAAAATCAAGCAACGGAGGTAAAACGTTTAAAACAATTTCTGATTATTGGGGTCCGGCTTCTCATGCAGACATACGCGATATGAAAATTTTAAAATCTACTGTGGGAGGAACTGAAGATGTAGTTGGAATGGCGAATGACGGCGGAGTTTCTTTATCTGTACAAGGAACTGATGATGCAAAAGGCTGGATAAATGCGAACGGAAATGGTTTAGCAATTACACAATTCTGGGGCATTGGCACTTCTGAAATTGATCCGCAAATTTTAATGGGAGGCGGGCAGGATAACGGACTTTACTCTTATGTAAACGGAAACTGGAGAGCGCAGGCAAGCGGTGTGGGCGATGGCTACGATGTTTGTATTTCTGATCTTAATCCTTCTTATGCAATAGGACAAGGAAATTCTCCGGGCGTTTATTTAACCAGTAACAGCGGAGAAAACTGGGCAGGCGCTGCTACTGTAAATGGCCCGGTTACCTCTTTCAGAAGAGCCATGCAGATAGATAAAACCAAGCACACACTTTGGCTGGCGCATAATCAATTGTGGATGAAAGATAATGCGAACGGAAAATTAGATGCAAAGTGGAAACAAAAATCTTTTATTCCCCACGTAAAAAGTAAATCGGGCGCTTATTTATCTGATGTGGTAAGTTGTTTTGCTGTAGGAGGAAAAAATAACAGCAAAGGAATGATGGCATACGAAGGTCCGATTTGGGCAAATGATTCATTAAACGGAAAAGTTTTTTATTGCGCGAATCTGGATGAAGAAAAACCTGTATGGAAAGATTTTACGCGTTTGGCGCCCATGCTTGACTGGAGAGAAATTACCGATATGATCATTGATGAAAATGATGAGAATAAATTTTATACTTTGTTTGAATCGCCCTACGATGGTTTTGACGCTGAAGTGATTCAGGTTGAAATTTTTGGAAACGGAGATTCTGTAAAGCTCACAGATATTTCTTACAACTTGCCAAACATGCCCCGCTCAAAATTAGTAATGGAAAAAAACGAAACGGGAAATATTTACATGGCAACTGACTCCGGAATTTATTTTACTAATTATAAATTACTGGAAGAAAAAAGATGGGAAAAATTTTCGAATTCCACTTTACCATTTTGCAATATTTCTGATCTCGAAATAAATTACGCAACCAATCGTCTTTACGTTGCAACTTATGGAAGGGGAGTATGGATCACTCCGCTTGCAGAAACAGGAATGAATAAGCCTGTGCGCATAAAGAAATCTGTTGTGTGGGATAAACCAAAAAAAATTGACGGAGAACTAATTGTTTCTGCCGGAAAAACTTTAACGATCAGCAACAGCGTTTACATTACTTCCAAATCAAAAATTACTTTAAAGAAAGGTGCAAAATTAATTGTAAAACAATCTTCACGAAAACAGTTGCTGTTGGATAATGCAGGGAACGCTTTTGATGTTTCTAAGATCGTGAAATTGAAAAGGGCAGTGGTGAAAATTGAGACGAATTAATTTTCTTTTTTGGACAGAAGGTTTTGAAGTGCTTTTTGTACACTATCCAATTTAACTTTTACTAATGGTTGACCTTGGTTTAATTGATAAAGAAGCTGAATCTCTCTTTTTCTGAGTGGTATTTCTTTGTGAAAGCTTTCAGCTGCGCCTTTTAAGCTTCCGTCCATTTTATATTTTAAAAGTTCCTTGGTCAGTTCTCCCAATTTATCCCATTCAGCATAGAACTTTGAGGAATCCTGAAAATTAATTTTCTCATCATTTTTTCCGTTCTCAGCGGCATTTATTGAAGTATTGAAACGATCAATTAAAGAAGCTTTTCCGTTTTCAATTTCATCAACCAAACGAACGATCTGCACAGGATCTTTTGAGAAAAAAGTCATTGCAGAAAAAATACCCCCGATAGAAAATAAGACCATTAAACAACAGAAAACCAATTCTCTTTTTTTGATTTTTGATTTAAAAATTCCGTAAATGAGATAACCGGCAACAATTCCTGCGATCAGGCCGCCTATATGTGCAGAGTTATCAATGTTGAATTGTGTTCCGATAACAAGGTTAATGACGATGGTAATTCCAATGTTCTTTATCAATGCCCGGCGATTTTCTTTAGCAACAAATTCTGTTGTAACTAAAGCAAGAAACAATCCGAACAATCCGAAAATTGCGCCTGAGGCCCCAACGCCAACAGAAAGTGTATGCCACCAGGTACTTAACATACTTGCGCAAATGCCGGTAAAAAAATAAATACTGATCAGTCTCCATTTGCCTACAAAATTTTCTAACACAAAACCAATGCGGGTAAGTGCATACATGTTAGATAAAAAATGTATGGGGCCATAGTGCAGGAACATGCTGCTGATCATACGCCACCACTGCCCGTCAAGCGTTAAGTAATTTGCGTTACCACCAAATTTTACTATAGTGCCAACAGAAGGCATCCAGAAATTTCCTTCTGAAAGAGAAACAGCAACGTATAAAATTAAATTTATGTAAAAGATTGCAGGAGTTACCAGGTAATCCTTCCGGAACTTGAAGTAATCTAAAAAAGTTGGACTGTTGTTTTGCAAGGGATTACTTTTTTTATAACCACAATAGAAACATAGAACACAATAGAATAAATTTAAACTATGTGCTCTATGTTTCTATGTGTTTTTTTCAATATTAGAAAGTTTTTCGCAGAGCGCTTCCCAGCTCTTCATTTCTTTCTCAAGGTCGCCTTTCATTTTTTCGTAATTAGCAAAAACGTTTTTGTCTTTTGCGGCTTCGGCGTATTTTTCCGGATCTGCCAAAGTCGTATCCATCTTTTTTATTTCTGCTTCAAGCGTTTCTATTCTTTTTTCGGAAGTAGAGATCTGACTTTTTAAAGTTTTAATTTCTTTTTCTTTTGCAAGATCGGTTTCGTTGGCAACAGGTTTAGCAACCTTTGCTTCTTTTGGCACAGTTGGTTCTGCAACAACAGATTTCAGTTCGAGTAATCTTTCTAATTTGCGTTTTTCCATGAACTCTGTAATGTCACACAAATGCTCAATCACTTTTCCTTCGCGGAACTCGTATAACTTGGTGCAAAGTCCTTTCAAAAAATCCCTGTCGTGAGATACGATGATCGCAGTGCCTTCGTAATCCATTACAGCATTTTTCAAAATCTCTTTCGATTTCAGATCTAAGTGATTTGTTGGCTCATCTAATAACAATAAATTATTCGGCACAAGTAATAATTTACAAAGTGCAAGCCTTCCTCTTTCTCCACCACTCAATACTTTTACTTTTTTCTCAATATCATCTCCCGAAAATAAGAACGATCCTAAAATTGCTCTTGTTTGTCTTCTAATGTCTCCCACAGCAAGATCGTCTATTGTCTGAAAAATAGTTTTATCCATTTCTAATTTTTCTTCCTGATCTTGCTCAAAGTATCCCATCATAATATTATGGCCCAGCTGGCAAGTACCTTCAAAATCTGTTTTGCCGGTGATCATTTTCATCATGGTAGATTTTCCTTCACCATTTCTTCCTACAAAACCAATTTTTTCTCCTTTGGTGATTATGAAATTTGCATCAGAAAAAATTCTTTTGGGACCGTACACTTTTCCGGCGTTTTCAACAGTCAATACAATTTTTCCGGAATGTGCAGGAGCAGGAAAACGAAAACGAATGGCGGAAGTATCCATTTCATCTACCTCCACTTTTTCCATACGGTCTAATTTTTTAATGAGCGATTGCGCAAAAGCCGCTTTGTTTGCTTTAGCCCTGTATTTATCGATCAGCATTTCTGTATGATCAATAATTTTCTGCTGGTTTTTTGCTGCAGATTCCTGCTGATCTTTTCTTTCCTGGCGAAGAATTAAGTACTTTGAATAATTTGCACGGTAATCATAAACTTTTTTATTTACGATCTCAATGGTGCGTGTTGTAATAGTATCTAAAAATTGTTTATCGTGAGAAATCAGAACCACAGCGCCACTGAAAGTTTCCATAAAATCTTCGAGCCAACTGATTGCTTCAATGTCCAAATGGTTTGTTGGCTCATCTAATAATAAAACGTCTGGTTGCTGCAATAAAATTTTAGCTAATTCAATACGCATTCTCCAGCCACCACTTAATTCAGAAGTTTGTCTTGTAAATTCTCTTCTTTCAAATCCTAAACCGCGCAGAATTTTTTCTATCTGCTCATCACGGTTTCCTGCTCCCAATAAATCAAGACGTGTATTTAAATCTGTAAGCTCAGTAATAATATTTGAATACGAATCTGATTCGTAATCTGTTCTTGTTTCTAATTGAATGTTGATTTCATTCAAACGTTTTTCCATTGCCTGCACTTCAATAAATGCAGTGGCTGTTTCATCAAACACTGTTTTACCGTGTTGGTGAATCATATCCTGCGGCAGGTAACCGATCTTAAAATCTTTGGGTTTAGAAATTTCTCCTTTTGTTGGATTATTTTCGCCCGCCATCATTTTAAGCATGGTAGATTTTCCTGCACCGTTTTTTCCGGCAAGACCAATTCTGTCTTTCGGATTCACCAAAAAACTAACATTTTCAATCAGTGTAAATCCACCAAAAGCAACCGTAACTCCGTTAACTGAGATCATTGTAAATTATCCGTTATTTTTCGGGCGCAAAGATACGAAAACAGAAACAAATTGCATAGAGAAACTCCTTGTGCCACAGATTACGCGGATTACCACAGATTAAGGGCGCAGATTATCTTTTTAGAGCAATCTGTGCTTGAAAATCTGCATAAATCTGTGAAATCTGTGGCATTAAACGGTAATTCCATTCGATAAAGCTACCATGTTAGAAATACGGTAGAGAAGTCTTGCGCCTACGTTAGCGTCCCATTCGTCTTCGCCGGGCGCAATTTCGTTAATATCGAAGGCAATTATTTTTTTGCCTGATTTCACAATTTTTTCTAAAAGAAAGAGAATTTCTTCGGTTTCAAATCCTCCGGCAACGGGTGTTCCGGTGTTTGGACAAAGTTTGGGGTCAAGGCCATCTATATCAAAACTAAGGTAGATTTTGTTCGGAAGTTCTGCAATAATCCTGTCGCAGGTTTCGCTCCAGTTTTCTCCGGCGTAGCGTGCCTGTTTCAGATCACGATCAAAAAAAGTTTTAACTCTTCCGTTTGAATTTTTAATAAGATCAAATTCATCTTCGCAATAATCTCTTATGCCAACCTGCACTAATTTATTAACCTCTTTTATTTTTAATGCGTTAAACATAATAGAAGCGTGAGAATATTGAAAACCTTCAAACGCATCGCGCAAATCTGCATGCGCATCAATTTGTAAAATTCCAAATTCGCCAAATTTTTCTGCAAGGGCCTGCATCATTCCTAATGGAGTAGAATGATCTCCGCCTAAAAGACCAACAATTTTTTTCTTTTCTAAAAAATGCAGCACTCTTTTTTTCACTTCCGCATTCATCCACTCACAAGCTGCATTAATTTCTTTCCTGATCCCTTTCATCAACTGGCTTTCTTCAGGATCATCTCCTTTACTCAAAAGATCTAAATACTCTTCTGCTTTTTCTCGCAGCGTATCACTTTTATCCTGAATTTCAATGTTCATTTCATCCATTGCAATTCCGGTTTTCCACGCATCTTTTACAAATGGATCGAACAGGTCAACCTGAAACGATGCATCAAAAACAGCATCTGGCCCTTTTGCAGTTCCGCAGGTATAACTCACCGTAACTTCCCAGGGAACCGGAACAATCACCACTTCTGCCTCATCAGTTGTAAAAGGCAAACCAAAAATTCCGGCATTCACATCGCCAAGATCATTGGGATTGAAATTATTTATTTTCTCTTGTTTTGACACAGTTTAGAATGTTTAGAAAGTTATGGAGTGAAAAAGTTTTTGGTTTACTCCCGATAGCTATCGGGATTCGGTTAGTTAGTTAAGTTAAAAGTTGAAATGGTTTTAAATGTTGGGCAAAAGTAGGAATTTTGTGGGGAAGTAGGAAGAAAAAGTAATAATGGAAAAGTAAGAAGTAATAAGGGAAAATTTCTATTGTTATTCTGATTGGGTTTTCCATTTAAGATAAAGTTTTTTCAATTCCTGGCTTTCAGTCCATCCTTCGCTTTCAGTCATGGCTATAATTAGAAACTTTTTAAATTTTTCAAATGATTTTGCTTCACCAGTAACTTTCGCATTTTCCCAAGACTGTTTGTTTTTCGGAACTCGATATTCTATATGAAAATCTTTTCCGTTAGAAACAAAAGCGACGAACCAATCTACTTCCGTCCAGTTATCAATAGGTCGAAGTAATAAATGTGCATGGGAAGTCAAGCCATAAATTTGAGTTTCCTTAAACGTAACATTAATAAATTCAATAATTGAAAGCATGCATTTTCCAATGCCTGATGAAGTATCACTTTCACTTGAAGCCCACTCGGAATAGAATTCTTCCAAAGTTTGTCTTTTCTGATCTGAGCAACGTTTTATTGGCATAGTTTTTTTTGGAAATGTTATGATTAGTATAATTTTCCTCGCCCCAAGCTTCTCATCTTAAAATCTCATATTCGCCGGAATTTAATTTCGCCTTTCCTAAAGGGAAACAGCATTTAAATTTTCCCCACCCAGTCTTATATCTCCGTGTCTTATATCTTATATCTGCCGAAAAACAAATTGTAATTAATTCACCTTTCCCCCACC
>JACMLS010001129.1 GCA_014379485.1 Bacteroidia bacterium
CAGCCGTGTTTATTTTTTTTATGATAATATTTCTCCCTTTAATTTTTTTTGTGGCAGCAAGACCCTGCAATTCTTTAAGTATCTGCGATTCACCTAACACGCCCACAATAAAATCTCCTGAACTGTTTGCAGGCGGCCACTCAACGTACTTCATAAAATTATAAACGAATAAGGTGTAAGCTTTATAATCTACATCCTGCGCTTTAATTTCTTTTTTTGAGAAAATGAAAAAACACAGAAGCATAGCAACCCGTACAGAAATTTTTATGTGAGTCAAAAATTTCATTGCGTGGCAGGAGGCAATACCTCTTTCTTTTTAAATTTTAGTTCGTAACGCAGTCTGAGCACAATTTCGCGCGAGGGGCCGGGCAGGGGAGCGTGGTAACCGTTGTAAGGTTGTATAAAACTGAATTTATCATCCAGTAAATTATAGCAACCAATGCCAATGGTTAATCCTTTTACAGGTGAGTCGTAATTAATAGATAAATTGGTAAGAATACTTGGGTTGATTTTTTCCAACACAGAAGTTCCCAATGAGTCAACCGAAGTGTAAGCCCAACGCGTTCCAAAAAAAGACAGGGAAGGATTTATTGAAAGACCTGTTTCTTTAATTTTAAACGAAGCGTTCAGATTAAATTTATGATTTGCAAAACCGAGCAAGGCCGCAGAATCTTCACTTACCCGGTAATCATCAATTTTCTTTTTTCCGTTTGCGGTATAAAAAGAATAATTAAAATTAATGTAACCCCACTTTTCTTTAAAGCGGTACTCAACCTCAACACCCCTTGTTCCTGAATGTCCGAAATTGCGGTAAGAGTCAGTAAGACCTTGCGAATCGTAATAATAAACGATTGGATTTTTTGTGGTGATGTCATAAAAATTTGCTGTAAGAAAAGATTTACGAAAAAACTGGTAACCTGCTTCTATTTCAATTACAGATGTAAGTTCGGGTTTTATTCCGGTTGAATCCTGAAGATCAATATTCTCAATAGAAGGTGCCCTGAAGGCATTACTGTAAAGCGCTTTAAAATGAAATTTCTTGTATTTTTTTGTAAAACCTACCCGCGGTACAAATGCAGAACCGTATGCATTATGTTTATCAAAACGCGCCCCTAAAACAATATTCACAAAACGGGTTTTTACAAGACCCTGGGTAAAAAATGCATAATTGTAATAACTTACTTCTTTTGTGCTATCTGCAAAAACCAGGCTGTCTGTTCTGTCTTTGGCCTTGTCTGCATAAAATTCTCCTCCAAAAACAAAATTTATTTTTCTTGTAATATTATAAGACAGGGTAAGATTTCCGGTGGTTCTCATTGCTGTTCTAAAATAAGGTTCTGTAATAGAATCTACGGCAGCAGTTTTCCAGGGTGTCTGACTTTTTGAATTGAACCGGGGTGTAAGTGTAAACTTGTCGTTAATTTTCCAAACATATTTTACTTCTGTAAAAAGAGAGTTAAAACTTTCTTTATAAGGTTCTGATTTGTTTACATCATAAGCATCGCGCACAGAAACATTGTAAAAATCTCCGATGGCCCGCACGCTGAGATCTTTATATTTCATTCCAAGATTCAGAAAGGTAGGATTCAGATTGGAGTTACCTGCTAAATTAAAAGTATCGCCATAAAAATCATTAAAATCACGGTCGCTACGGTTACCTTGCCCTGTAAGTCCGCTTAAACTGAACTCGAAATCTTTTATTTTTTTTCCTACAGATAAATTAATATTTCTTTGTCCGTATGTATTTTTCATTTGGGTGTAAATTCCTGACACCGAAACACCATTAATGTCTTCGCCTTTTCGGGTTATGATATTAATAACTCCGTATTCTGCAAAACCACCGTAAATGGCAGAGCCCGGACCGCGGATTATTTCTATTTTTTCTATATGATCTATCGGAAAATGATTTCCGAACTGGTTCGTTGCAAAAAAGATCTCATTCATTTCCTGTCCGTCAATCAGCAACAAAATTTTTCCTTCGTGCGCCCAGTTACCTCTTACGCCAATTCCTACAACACCTTCAACATCCACACCAAAATCAAAACCGGGTACAAGACGCAATACATCAATCAGGTCACGCGCACCCGAATTTCTGATTTCTTCTTTTGTAACAAGGCTTACAATGCTGGGCGATTCTCTTACATTCTGCGGCTTTTTAGAGGCAACAGAAATAAGAGAGTTAATTATTTTTTCAAGTTCGCTTGGTACCCCGTGTGCTTTTAATGCTTTCAGCTCCTCAATGCTCATATCATAAAACGAAAGCGTATCTTTTTTGGTAGAATCAATTTGCGAAAAAATGAAACTCAGGGGCAAAGAAAGTAATATGAAAACTAAAATACGGCGCATAAGGGGAGTGAGGAACACCAAAAATAGCGATTATAAGCAGAATTCAAAATTCAGTACTTAATCTATTTGAGAAAAGGGGTAAATTGTATCTGTTATACGAATAAATATCCCTAAGTAAATTAGTGAAATTCGTGGCAGACGAAGCAAGTACATCCGGTTCTTAGGCTTTGGTTATTAGAAAAAAAAATCTTTTCTTAGCAAAAGAGAGTTTAAATTTCTGTTACCCCAATATGAAGGCAGGCTTTTTTAATACAGGTTTTCCTAAAGTTACTTTTGCCTTTGGTGCTATTATTCTGATCGTACTTATTAATGTAGGTTTAAACTTCATCATTATCCGCAAAAATAAAGCAAGTGTTGCAGAAATGACCGATGTTATTAACCCTTACATTGAAAACCTTGAGAAATTTAACCTCTTGGTTACCGAATCTAAAATGTATGCCACCAATTGGGTTTTTCTTTCTTTTAGTAAAGATGATAAAGATGCGCTTGATTCTCTTCAGAAATTCCGCTACCCTCAGTTAAAAAAAGAATTGCTGGCTTTTATGCCAAAACTTAAAAACAAGGCAGATTCAGTTAGTCTTGCAGATGTTTTTAAGCAATGCGAAGAGCTGGAAAAAATTGAAAAAGAGCAGATCATGCAGGTGCTCTTAGGACTTGATGATTATAATAACGGGCGAAAAAAATTAGGCTGCGAAAGTGTAATAGAAGAAGAGGTGCTGCCACGCTCTCAGTTAATGATGAGCAAACTTTCAGGAATTATACAGCGCAACCGCGATTATGCAGTAAAAATGAAAAGCGACCTTGAGGCCTCTTCGTTTAAAATGATGGCTATAATGCTTGGCGCCTCTGTTGGATTATTTTTCTTTATTCTTTTTACTATTTCCTTTATATCTCGTGCAATCCGAAAGCCGGTAGTTAAAATGAAAACCATTATTCAGCAACTAAGTAAGGGAGAACTGCCCGAAGAAAAAATTGAAAGTCAGAAAAACGTTATAGGCGAAATGGGAACTTCGGTAAACGCTTTGTCTGCTAGTTTTAAAAACACTTCGCTTTTTGCCAACGAAATAGGAAAAGGAAATCTTACTGTTCCTTACGAAAAATTGGGCGAAAATGATCTGCTGGGTAATGCGCTTATACACATGCGCGATAGTCTTAAAGTGTACGCTGAGGATATGGAGAGTAAAGTGAGCGAACGTACTAAAGAGGTAATTGAAAAAGGAGTTAAGTTAGAATCTGCCTATCGCGAAATAAGAGAAAGTATACATTACGCAAAACGAATACAGGAATCTATTTTGCCTGCTGATGAAATTATGACCAGGGTTTTTGCCGATTCATTTATTTTTTACAGGCCCAAAGATATAGTGTGCGGAGATTTTTATTGGTTTACACAACAGGAAGATGATTTTGTGGTAGCAGCTATTGATTGCACCGGGCATGGAGTTCCGGGGGCATTAATGACTGTAATAGGAAATTCTATATTTAATCAGGTCGTAAATTTTGGTGGGGTTACCGATCCTGCAAAAATACTGACGCAGGTAGATAAAAAGTTAATGGAAACGCTAAAGCAGCACGGTAACATTACAACGAATGACGGAATGGATGCTGCAATCTGCAGGTATCGTATTGTAAAGCGCGAAATAACTTTTGCCGGCGCCAAAAGACCCATGTACATGTATAAAGGCGGTGAGCTGATTGAAATTAAAGGAAACAAATCTCCGATTGGCAGTTTTGGTCATGATTTTGATAAACGATTTACTGAGCAAAAGTTTACCATGAATAAAGGCGATTCTATTTATTTGTTTTCTGATGGG
>JACMLS010001130.1 GCA_014379485.1 Bacteroidia bacterium
AACAAACAAAATATAATAATGGTAAGTGGAAAGGCATATTTTTTTTTTGTGATCTCTTTCAGCATTATTGATATGTAATAAAGCGAAACCGAAAACGCACGCAGCTGCAGCACCACCATAATATGCAGGGCCGTAGTGTCCTTAAAAAAAAAGAGCAAAACAACGGTGGGAAAAAAGTAGCCCGGCATTCTGCCCGCGTATGGCTCGTTACCTCCAAAAGAGTAAATTCCCTTTTCCACAAGGTTTTTTACCGGAACAAAAAATTCATCAAAATCCTTATTTACAACCACCAGCCCGTTCATTTCACCGGGCTGGCCCGGATAGAAGAACGAATAAAAAAGAGCAAGGAAGGCGATCTTGAAAAGAAAGATCAGCAATATCCACAGCCAGGCTTTTTGAAAAGAAAAAGCTGTCCTCATTAATATTTGTTGGAGAACATAAACCTTACGTATGAGAATGTTGTTTTCATGAGCTTCATTTTAGACTTTCCTTTTCTTTTTTCTGAGTAAAGCATTGTAGGAACTTCAATTACGTTTGCTTTTACCTTTATGCATTTCATCAGCATTTCTATCATACATAAAAATCCGGGCTCCTTAATAAGTGTGGAGTATTTTGCTTTTACTGTTCTCAGCAGCCCCACAGAGTATACACGGTAAAACGAGCTGAGCGTTTGAACGTGCAGGTCAAAAATGAGCCGCATCAACGTATTTGCACAGGCTGACAACAGCTTTCTGAGAAAAGAAGTTTTCTGAAAACCACCACCCTGCGAATAAACGGAAGCAAGTACCAGGTTGAAACCAAGCCGGCTGATTTGCACCATGGCCGGCACAATGGTGGCATCAGAAGTATTATCGGCTTCAATGGTAAGCACAATATCATTGTCGTTGTTTGATTCTTTTAAGATCCACTCAAAACCCACATTAAAAGCGTTGCCTGGTCCGTAATTTTTTCCATCGCCCAGCACCACAGTTTTTCCTTCCGGAAAAAATTTTTTGATCATGTCCGGTGAGCCGTCTGTAGAGCCATCATCAGAAAACACAAATTTAATATCGTCTTCTTTCAGCACCGAAACAAGATTTCCGGCGAGCGCTTCAATGTTGAGCGCTTCGTTAAAAACCGGTATAAGAAAATAAACCATGATAAATTTGGGTTAAAAGAAGAGTTGTTTCGTTTGAATTTTTATAATGCTATTCCAGGATCAATGCCGCCATTTTTTGCCAGGTATGTTCTGCAGTTACTTTCCTGAAAAAATTGTCAGCGCAAGCGGCAGAAAATTTTTTGTCTGTGATGCATTTTAACAAAGCCCTTTCAAGCTCAGTTTCATTTTTAATTAAAATGCCATCTTTTCCGTCTTCAAAAACATCGCGCACAGGAATTGTATCGGGCGCAATGACTGTTTTTTTCATTGCACCGTACTCAAAGATCTTTACCGGCGACCCGTACCAGTTTGAATCTGCCATTACCGCAATATCAAAGCAATGAATGTAGCCGTACGCTTCTTCTTGCGGAATATTACCTGTAAATAAAATATCTTTTTCTATCTTCAATTCTGATGCAAGTTTTTTTAATTCCGGAAGCGTTTCACCATCTCCTACAACAACCATAAAAATGTTGCCATGTTTTTTTTTCACCGCATTAAAAGCCCTTACCAGTTTATCTACTCCGTGATATGGAAAAATAGAACCCACAAATCCTATAACGGTTTTTCCCTCCAACCTCTGCTTATCTTCCGGCTTCGGGGCTTTATAGTTTTGAAGCAGTTGAGGATTATATGCGTTGGGCGTGATAAGAATTTTTTCTTTGTTTACCTGATAGTCTTTAATGTAATACTCTTTTAAAGCAGATGAAACCACAATAAGTTTTTTTACGCAGTCAAGTTGTTTCCTCAGTTTTTTTTCTGCTGGAGAGGCAAGCAGGCTTTTACCGCTCATTTCTACTCTTTCTTCTTTATAAGGCGCATTCAGTTCGAGAAAATAACTGATCTCTTTTTTTTTTGCTGCGCGCGCGCCCGAATCAAGCAGGTAATAGCCACGTTCATAAATGAGATCGGGCTTTTCTTTTTCAATAATCTCGCAAAGCTCGCTGAAACGTTTATTGTCCTGCCTTTTCATCTTCAGATCTTTCAGCGTTTCCCATATCAATGAGGGAATTATTTTTCTCAGGATTGATTTTTTTGTTTTTCCACCGGCTGTGGGTCCAGCGTTTCTTTTTTCTCCACCGGCAATAAATGTGATCACCTGGTGTCCCATATTTCTGAAACCATTTATAATTTCGCGCATGTGGGTTGCGTAACCCGCGGGATCTGACAGGTTAAGATGCGGATGCGGGGAATAGTAAATGATCTTCATTTTCCAAAAACCTTACGGATCTTTTCTGTTCCGGTAAAACCAAAAAATGCAAACATGGTCTTATACATTTTTCCGGTTGAAGCGGAGACTTGTGGAACAAATTCTTTGGTAAAATATTTTTTAAAATACTCTTTTGCAAGCGCAGCGTTGTGCGCATATAAAATCCGGAGCGCATCAAACGCAAGCTGCCTGTACACGGAAATTTTTGAAGGATTTATTTTTTGCTCTTCAATGTACTTTAAAATATCCATCCGCAGCAAAGCATATCGCTCCCAGTTTTGTTTTTTGTTGGTGGTGGAAATGGAAAAGCCCGGGCGATCGTAAACATTTGTAAAATTGCCTGGAGAAAAAACAACCGTACCCCCGTTTTTTAAAATCCTGAAAATAAGATCGTATTCCTGACTGCTTTTCAGCTCTTCGTTCCAGCCACCTGCCTTTTTTACAGCTTCTGTTTTAAACAAAAGAGCAGATGTAACTCCCATTTTAGTTGAAAGTAAAGCTTCCCAGGCATCTTTTTTTTTTGTGTGAAATATTTTTTTTTCTCCTGCAACATTAACGCGGGTGTAATCTGAAAAAACAATATCAGGAAAATCATTTTGAATACCGGTTGCAAGCTGTGATGAAATTTTTTCAGGAAGCAACTGGTCATCCGCATCCAAAAACTGTGTGTATTGCGAAACAGTTTTTTCAAGGCCTTTGTTTCTTGCGGCCGGCGCCCCTTGTTTTTTTTCTGATAAAACTGAAAGTTCTTGAAATTTTTCTTTCAACGCATCCAGTTTTTGAAGCGTTGAATCGGTAGAATTATTATCAACACAAATTACTTCCAGCTCTTTGTGCTGTTGGTTAAAAACCGATTGCAGGCAAGGTTCAAGGCAGTCAGCAACATTGTAGCAGGGTATGATTACAGAAACGCTCAAAGCCTGAATTTTTTATAGAGATGAAATTTTATCCAGGCTTTTTTTTCTTTTGCCTCAACAATCTCTTTCCTGAATTTCATTGCTTTTTCATAATGAAAATAGCCGTGCCTGCTTTTTATGTATTCTTCCTGAGAAAATCTTTTTTTATTTTGTAGTAAATCTCCGATGGCCTGCTGCTTGTATTCTTTTTCAAGGAAAGAAGAAAAAAGTGTAATGGTCCTGAATGCCATTTCTGCCGGAGAAATATCGCTCAGCAAGGCGTCGTTACCTACCAAGTAAGCATTTTCATACAAACTAAAAAGCGAAGCAGAACGCACGTTGATTATTTCCTCGCCCAGGTTTTTTAGTTTGGATGAGGATGTTAAATGAATGGTCATTGGAGAAAACAACGATGGCAACAGCATATTTGACCCGTGCACGCCTGCCACTAAAATACTGTTAAGAAAAAGTTCATTGTAAAAGAAATCTGTTTTTTCGTTGAAAGCAGATACGCGCTGATCTGTTATGTAAGACGGGAATGAATGATCGTCTTTGTCTCCGGTAACAATAAAATCAACTTCATCAGAAAAAAAAGGTTTGAGCACATTAAAAAAATGTTCAACGTACCTGCCCTGTTTTTTTCCGGCCCATGTTCTGAAAAAATCTGAGCGGTAATAAAAGACCAGGTTCTTTTTGCTGGCTGGTTTTTCTTTTATATCTGCCGGAAGAAATCTGAAAAATGTTTTCAAGTCATTTTTATTCTCAAATTCTTCGTATGTATTCATCACCATAAAATCAACCGTATCGTATTGCTCACGCAAAGGCCCGATAACCGAAGGTTCCAGGTCATAACATTTCTCTGCTTCTTTAAAGCCAAGATTAAGAACTATGAGGTTGAATTTATCTTCGGGTATATGGTGTTTGAGCGCATTGTTTACAATAACGTACAGATCATACTCAGCAGAAAAATTCATGAAACAGGATTCAAGGCTGAGCATTTTAAGAAATGAATGCCCGTAGCAATTATCGAGCAGGTTTATTAAAAGGCATTTGCTGTTCTTTTTTTTATTGAAAA
>JACMLS010000120.1 GCA_014379485.1 Bacteroidia bacterium
AGATCAAATATATTTTTGAAACGCATTTTCATGCAGATTTTGTAAGCGGGCACGTAGACCTGGCAGAAAAAACAGGGGCTACAATTGTTTTTGGCCCAAATGCCGAAACAACATTTAAAAGCCATATTGCCAAAGACAATGAAGAGTTTTCTATTGGAAAAATAAAGATCAGGGTATTGCACACACCTGGCCATACGCCTGAGTCTTCTACTTATCTTCTCATAGATGAAAACGGAAAAGAGTTTTGCATTTTTACAGGCGACACACTTTTTATTGGTGATGTAGGAAGACCTGACCTTGCCATTAAATCAGATCTTACACAAGAAGATCTTGCAGGAATGTTGTATGATTCTTTAAGAAAAAAAATAATGCCCTTGCCGGGAAATATTATTGTTTATCCTGCTCATGGTGCCGGATCTGCCTGTGGTAAAAATATGAGTAAAGAAACTTTTGATACATTAGAACATCAGAAAGAAGTAAACTATGCCTTACAAAATATAAGCCGCGCAGATTTTATAAAAGAACTCACCACCGGTATTTTACCGCCACCGCAATATTTTCCGAAAAACGCAATGCTGAATAAAACGGGCTATGAAAATTATGATTCGGTAATTAAAAAAGGAAGCCATGCATTAAGTGCGGATGAGTTTGAAAAAATTGCAAACGAAGAAAATGCCATTGTATTAGACGTAAGAAAACCTGCAGATTATACCCAGGGACATATTCCGAACTCTATTTTCATTGGCCTCGACGGACAATTTGCTCCGTGGGTGGGAGCCTTGATCACAGACCTGAAACAGGCAATTGTTTTGGTTGCGCCTGATGGAAGAGAAGAAGAAACCATTATGCGTTTAAGCCGTGTGGGATATGATAACACAATAGGTTATTTAAAAGGCGGACTTGAAACCTGGAAAAATGCAGGAAAAGAAACTGACACTTTACTTTCTATTCCGGCAGAAAAATTTGCCGAAGAATATAAAAACGAAAACATTAATGTATTAGACGTAAGAAAACCCGGTGAATTTGATGCACAACATTTACTAAAAGCAGAGAGCAAGCCGCTTGATTTTATAAATGACTGGACAAATTCTGTTGACAAAAATAAAACCTACCACATTCATTGTGCAGGAGGTTACAGAAGTGTAATTGCCGCTTCTATTTTGAAAGCACGCGGATTTAAAAATTTAATTGATGTGGCCGGAGGTTTTAGTGCCATTCAAAAAACCGCGATTGCTACAACCGAATTTGAATGCCCAAGTACTAAAAAATAATCTGATGAAACTTAAAGAGCATTGGGAAAATATTTACGATAAAAAAACTCAAAAGGAATTCAGCTGGTATCAGGAATTTCCTGAAACTTCAATTTTCTTATTGAAAAAATATTGTCCCGAAAAAAAATGCGCTGTGATTGATATTGGGGGCGGAGATACTTATGCAGCAAAATTTTTATGGGAAACAGGGTTCAGAGACATTACTGTTCTCGACATTTCTGAAAAGGCCATTCAAAGAGCCAAAGAAAATTTTGGGAATAATGCCTCAGAAATAAAATGGTTTGTTTCGGATGTCCTTGAATTCAATCCCGAAAGAAAATTTAAATTATGGCATGACAGGGCAGCTTTTCATTTTTTAACGCAAGGGGGGCAGGCAGAACACTACGCGAAAATTGCAGCAGATAATATTGAATCCGGCGGCCACCTGATCATCAGTACTTTTTCTGAAAACGGCCCCAGGAAATGCAGCGGAATAGAAATAAAACAGTACAACGAACATTCACTCGAAAAAGTTTTCTCTGAATATTTTACCAAGTTAGAATGCCTTTTTGAAAATCATAAAACACCGTTTAATACAGAACAAAATTTTATTTTTTGCGTTTTCGAAAGAAAATAATCCAAGCGGCCTTAAAATGAAAAAATTCAGCCTTATTACCCTTATCTGTTTTCTTTCTTTCATAATTTATTTTTCGTGCAAGAAAAAAGATTATAAGAACGTAGATTGCTCCGCTCTTCCGCATACTTATTCGGCAAATATTAAACCTCTCATTAATTCAAACTGCGCCATTCCTGGTTGTCACGTTACAGGCTTTCCGCAGGGAGATTTTACTTCTTATTCAGGCGTAAAAGCTTCTGTAAACGGCGGAACATTTGCCGATGCGGTACTTTACAAAAAAACAATGCCCCAATCAGGTGCACTCAGCAAAGACGACCGCCAAAAAATAAAATGCTGGATAGACGAAGGGGCTCCGAATAATTAAAAAAGATTTACAGGCCCAACGAATTTTCACTTTTTTGGCCGCGAATGCAGGCAAATTTCCACAAATATTACAATGTGCGCACCAAAATTATTTGCGAAAATTTGCGCCATTCGCGGCTCCTCTTTTATGAATCTTGTTTTTGTCATTTACACGGCCCTTTTTCTCCCATAATTCCTTATTTTTACGGTATTGGAAACGCTCGAAAAACTTGACCGGCAACTTTTCTTTTTCTTAAACGGAAATCATAACGATTTTTTTGATCATGTGTTCTGGTACACTTCTCTTGTTGTTACCTGGATTCCGCTTTATTTATTTTTTATTTTTCTTATAATAAAAAAATACAAGTCTAAATGCTGGGTCCCGTTTTTGGGCGCTGCTTTACTGATTGGGCTTTCTGACAAAAGCTCTGTGCTTATTAAGAATTCGGTTGAAAGATACAGACCTTCTCACAACTTAGAAATAAAAGAAAAAGTGCTTCTTCTAAAGAATGACAGTGGTGGTCAGTTTGGCTTTGTCTCCTCTCATGCTGCAAATGTTTTTGGTATTGCAGTTTATCTTATTCTTCTTTTAAAATTCAGAAAAAAATATTTCAATTTCCTGCTTTTATTCTGGGCGCTTTTTGTTTCTTACTCAAGGATCTATGGCGGCTTGCATTACCCTTCAGATATATTTGGTGGGGCCATCCTTGGCAGCCTGCTTGCTTTCATGGTCTTTAAACTTCAGCAATTCATACTCAAAAAATATTTTCATTTTCAAATTACCTGATGCATGTACATTCCAAAAGAATTTAAAATAGAAAATAAAGAACTTGCTTTTGAATTTATTCAGAAAAATAATTTCGGATTGTTGTTGTGCAACGGCGAAGATGTTCCGCTTACAACACATCTTCCGTTTTTTCTGGAACAGGAAAATGAAACGATTTCATTGATCACGCATCTCGCCAAAGAAAATCCGCAGTGGCAAACGCTTGAGAAAAACAACAACTGTCTTATTATTTTCAGCGGGGCAAACGGATATGTTTCTCCCTCGTTGTATTCTTCCTCAAGAAATGTTCCTACCTGGAATTACATGGCAGTTCACCTCAAAGTAAAAGCAAAGGTCATTCATGATACAGAAGAAAAAAAACGGATCATGCACCAGACCATTCAAGTAATTGAACCTGCGTTTCTAAAACAATACAACGAGCTCGCTCCTGAATACCTGCACGCAATGTACAATGCAATTACAGGACTAAAATTTGAAATTACAGGAATTGAAACTAAATTTAAACTCAGTCAGAATAAACCCGAAGAAGACAAAAGAAAAGTGGCAGATTTTTTTGAAAATACCGGAAACAAAATTCTTGCAGACTGGATGAGAAAAATAAATTCATCAAACACTTAATAGTTAATTATGAAAACCATTTACTCTCTTATTCTCCTGATTTCTTTTTCCCTCAGCGCACAGCTGCCTGATTCTGATATCTGGCTTTTTTCTATAGGAAAAACCAAGAAAGGAATTATTCTTAAAGAAGGGAAAAACATTACCAATAGACCAGGTTACGACAACCAGCCCTACTTTACGCCCGATGGTAAATCAATGTTGTTTGTTGCGATTAAAGAAGATAAACAATCAGATATTTATAAATACGATTTCAGATCAAAAAAAATTCTTCAGCTCACACAAACACAAACAAGCGAGTACTC
>JACMLS010000121.1 GCA_014379485.1 Bacteroidia bacterium
GCAAGCCCATTTTGCTGTCTCCCATTTCTCCTTCAATTTCTGAACGTGGAGTAAGAGCTGCAACCGAGTCAATCACTACCAGGTCAATTGCACCTGAACGAATTAAATTATCTGCGATCTCTAATGCCTGCTCACCGTTATCTGGCTGAGAAATTAAAAGGCTGCTTACATCCACACCTAATTTTTCTGCATAAAACCTGTCAAAGGCATGTTCTGCATCAATAAAGGCTGCAATACCTCCGTTTTTCTGAACGTTTGCAATGGCGTGAATGGCCAATGTTGTTTTTCCGGAAGACTCAGGTCCGTAAATTTCAACTACTCTTCCTTTTGGGAGTCCGCCAATGCCTAATGCAATATCAAGTCCTAATGAACCGGTTGAGATGGCTTCCATTGGTTCAATTTGTGCATCTCCCAGTTTCATTATGGTTCCTTTACCATATGTTTTTTCTAATTTGTCTAATGTAAGTTGCAGGGCCTTCAGTTTTTCTGACCCTACTTTTTTTGCTTCTGCAGCTTCCGCTGATTCTGATTTTTTGCTCATAACTATATATATTTTATTTGTTACTTGTTTAATTCCGGAAACTAATTCCGGTTTTATGTTGGTTTACTGTTTCTCTTAATTATTCTTTGGCAGGTAATGACATTGTCACACTGAGCCTGTCGAAGTGCGACAATGTCGTTACCTGCGAACTGTGATTAGCTGTATCCACATTATCAATCACCCCGTCAATCATTCCCTTTTCATCAATCACAAAAGTTGTTCTTACAATTCCTTTGAAGGTAATTCCCATAAATTTCTTCTTACCATACACATCATAAGAAGAAATAATTTCTTTTTTCTCATCTGCAATTAAAGAAAAAGGCAGATTGAATTTCTTTGCAAATTTTATATGAGATTTTACACTGTCAGCACTTACTCCCAAAACAACAAATCCCTGTTTCAGCATTTCATTGTAATTATCCCTTAGATTACAGCTCTGAGTTGTACAACCCGGAGTATCATCCTGCGGATAGAAATAAAGAACAATCTTTTTACCTGCAAAATCTTTTAAGCATATATTCTTACCGAATTGATCGGTCCCACAAAAATCAGGAGCCTTTTGCCCTGCTTTAAGTGAAGTTTTATGCTTTTCAAATTTTGACACCGTTTCCATTTTATTTCTAATCCAATTATTCTTTTTTAAACTTTTGTCATCCTGAGCGGAGTCGAAGGATGGCACTATCTCAAATTTACAAAATCCTTACCCCCTTCAATTCCTTTACTTATCAACATTCAAGGTCATTTTCTAATATGCTTTTTCTCAATTCCCTGCCCCGCTCTTTAAATCTGTTTGATAATATTATTATCAAATACAACCTCCTCAATGATAATATAATTATTAATCTCCTTCCAAATATTTTTGGAATTTTTTTTAAGAAAACCTGAAACTATCTGATTTTCATTGAAATAATTAATTAACAAGGCTTTCTTTTTTACTGAAATCCCCACGAGTTTTTAGGATAAAAAGAGTTGCCTGCCATAAAACAGGGCTAATGCGAGCTCCATTTCTAAACCTTTTTTGGGCTTGTTTTAAAGGCATTTTGAACCAAAAATTTGTCTATATTTGCCTCCCCTTTTCAGCCGCTGGTTACACTGGGTAACGAATGCCGGGGGGATTAATAAATAAAAATAAATACAATGAGTAATCTATTAGATTTTGCAAAACAGGCACTTGTGCCTGTGGTAAATCATCCGAATTTTAAAGCAGGAGATACCATTACCGTTCACTACAAAATTAAAGAGGGCGAGAAAGAGCGTATTCAGCAATTTACAGGAGTTGTAATTCAGCGTAAGAACGAAAGAGCTACCGCATCTTTTACCGTACGTAAAATGAGCAACGGTGTAGGTGTTGAACGTATTTTTCCAAGCGTTTCTCCTTTTATTGATAAAATTGAAGTGAACAAAGTAGGTGTGGTACGCCGTGCTAAATTGTTTTATATACGCGAGCTTACTGGTAAATCTGCACGTATCCGCGAAAAAATTATGTTGGGTACTTCTGTTGCAGAAAGCACAAAGCATACTAAATAACAATTTTGTCGATCTCGGCTGCGCTCGATCTGACAAAATTGTTTTGATTAAATATTTTAAGATCCCTGAAAGAAATTTCGGGGATTTTTTTTTGATTATTTGTTATTTTGTATCTTCGATATAATAACATGGGACAAATTCTTAAAAAATATTCAGAGCATTATTCCGTTGAAGAATGGCGCAACTGGCAGGACAGGTGGGAACTGATTGATGGTTTTCCATATTGTATGAGTCCGGCACCAAGTAAACAGCATCAGCTTATTAATTCAAGATTGATTCAGCTTTTGAATAATGAATTGAACGCCTGTAAAAAATTTATTGCAACAATTTTTGTTGATTGGGAAATCAATGAAGATACAGTTGTGCAACCTGATGTTTCTGTGATCTGTAATGATTTAGAGGGTACAGGTCTTAACGTGCCACCAAAAATAATTTTCGAAATATTTTCTCCATCAACAAAGCAAAAAGATCAGGGAACAAAATTCAATTTATATGAGGCAAATGGTGTTAATTATTATGTGATGGTAGATCCTGTTAAATCTGAAATTGAGATTTTTCTTCTTGCCAATGGTTCTTATAAAAAACAAGAAAGCACCTCAATATTTCACTTTGAAATAAACGAATGTTCTTTTGATTTTGATTTCTCAAAAATCTGGAATTAATTTCATTTAAATTCTTCCTGAAATTGCATTTTCAGGTAAACCCCTTGATAGACTCAATTTGCCACCTTAAAGACTTACCACCAATTTCACTAGTTTTCAACATGCCCTCATTTTTCATGGTTTTTCGTCTTAATTTTAAGGTTCGGAAAATTTTTGAAACTTACCACTTATAAATGCCATTATATATTTTAAAAAATAAGGAGGCACCTTGGGCAGACTATGGTGATATTTTATTATCAGGAATGACTGGACATCTCGAAAGACAAAATAATCTTCTTCAACTTGAACGTACCGGCCCATTTATCCCACCTGTAATAATTTCAGGAATTGGTGATATAATTATTACAAACGAGATTAAAAAAAAAATTTCTTTATCAGACATTTCAGACATTTCAGACATTTCAGGCATTGAATTTAAACCTGTAATTAAAAAACATATTGTTGATCTAGATTGGACAATATGGAATTTTAATTCAGACGAGCCAGATTTTTATCCTGATTCAGGAGAACCTGAAGATTATATTCTTGAAAAACCCCATTCAAGTGAAATAGCGGAAAAATTAGGAGATGTATGGGAACTAGTTGTTAAGGAATCGGGTAATATCAAAAATGGTTGCTACATGAAAGGTGATGAAAAATTAGATATTTTAAAAGCAGAAAATCAAATTGTAATTTTAGTTACTCAAAAAGCAAAAGATTGGTTTAGCGAAAACGCAGGCGATTGGATTCAATTTGAACAGATAAAAATTCAGAGCGAAAAATAAAATAACTTTCAAAACTATTAACTATCAACAAATAACTTCCCACCTATATGTTCCTAATCTTCGATACAGAAACCACCGGCTTACCCCGCGATTATAATGCACCCGTAACTGATCTTGACAACTGGCCCCGCTGCGTACAAGTTGCATGGCAATTGCATGATGAGAGCGGGAAACTGATTTCGCACAATAGCATTATCATTCGTCCTGATGGATATACAATTCCGTTTAAAGCGGTGGAGATACATGGAATTTCTACTGAGCGCGCTTTGCAGGAAGGGGCAGATCTTAAAGAATCTCTTTTAGAATTTGCAGAGGCACTTCAGCACACAAAATATTTGTGCGGACATAATATTGAATTTGATATAAATATTATTGGCGCTGAATTTATCAGGAGCGGAATGTCTGATCTTTTTGCGGGCAAAGCAATTCTCGATACAAAAAGTGATAGTACAACAGAATTTTGTGCAATTCCCGGTGGTAAAGGCGGAAAATTTAAATGGCCAACGCTTACAGAACTTTATACCAAATTATTCAACCAGTCTTTTGAAGAAGCGCACAACGCAGCTTTCGATGTGAATGCAACTGCCCGCTGTTTCTTTGAAGTGGTTAAGAGGGGAATTATGAAAGTTCCCGGTCTTGCAAAAGAGATTGCAACAGTAATTACTTATGATGCGCCTGATCTTTCTGTATTGCTTGCACATGAAAAAAATCTGAAGAAATCAGCCTTCGACAAAGCTCAGTCTGACAAGAAAGAAACTTCCAACGAAAATGTTAGTGAGAAAAAAGAAACCAAAATTGATACTGGCATTTTATTTTCTCACTTGCATACGCATTCTCAGTTTTCTGTTTTGCAATCTACTTCTGATGTGGATGATCTTGTGAAAAAAGCGGCTTCTTACAATTGTCCGGGCCTTGCCATTTCAGATCATGGAAATATGTTTGGCGCTTTTTTATTCTGGCAATCGGTAGATAAGCACAATAAAAAAATTAAGGATCATAATGCTTTAGTTGACAAAGGAGAAAAGCAAGAAGAAAAGAAATCTGAATTGAAATGCATTATTGGCTGCGAATTATTTGTTACCGATAACCGTGCGTCTAAAGACAAACAAA
>JACMLS010000122.1 GCA_014379485.1 Bacteroidia bacterium
ATTCGCATAAATCCTCACCAATCAAATAAGCACAAATGATTTGCGAAAATTTGCGCCATTCGCGGCTAAAATTTAAGTACAACCCATTCGCGCCATTCGCGGTCAAAAACTTAAATACAAATCATTCGCGAAAATTTGCGAAATTCGCGGTTAAAATAAGCGGTGAACTTCTTTAACGGCGAAATAATTCCAATAAACAAACCACTTAAGTGGACCTCTTTTCAGGCGGTAAACAAAATGAAATGGGCCATTACTCATTTCCTGAAAAAAAATCCGGAGCCACATATTTTGCTTGATCCTAAACAGAAATTAAAAATAGGTCATGCCGGAACGTTAGATCCTTTGGCAACGGGTTTGCTTTTGGTTTGCACCGGAAAAAAAACGAAAGAAATTTCTTTGCTTCAGGATCTGACTAAAGAATATACCGGAACTTTTTTTTTAGGAGCAACAACGCCTTGCTTTGATTTGGAAAAAGAAATAGATGAACACTTTCCTACAGAACACATTACAGAAGAACTGATAAGAGAAGCAGCGAAACATTTTACAGGTACCCAAATGCAGGAACCACCCATTTTTTCTGCAGTAAAAATAAAAGGCCAGCGGGCTTATGATATGGCGCGCGCCGGAGAAACTTTTGTTGTTCACAGCAAAGAGATCACCATTTCTGAATTTGAAATTACACGCATTGCCATACCCGAAGTAGATTTCAGGATCGTTTGCAGCAAAGGCACCTATATAAGAAGCATTGCCCGCGACTTTGGCAAAAAGCTCAACAGCGGGGCCTATTTGCAGGCACTTTGCCGCAGCCGCATCGGAAATTATGAACTAAAAGACGCGCTGGAACTAGAAAGCTTTGTGGCTCAACTTGTTAAGCAATCCTAAATCGAATTAAAAAAATCGCTTTTCCCTTTACTTTGCCTCTTTGTTGTATTATCTTTGCCGCCTTTAAATTAAACTAATCCCGTAAGATTAAATCCTATGAAACTATCTCAGTTCAAATTCAACCTACCAAAAGAATTACTTGCAGAACACCCCGCAAAAAACCGCGACGAAAGCCGTTTAATGGTTATTAACCGTAAAACAGAAAAGATCGAGCACAAAACATTTAAAGACATCATTAATTATTTTGATGACGGCGATGTAATGATCATGAACGATACAAAAGTTTTTCCGGCACGTATGTATGGCAACAAAGAAAAAACCGGAGCAAAAATTGAAGTTTTTTTATTGCGTGAATTAAATCAGGAAAGCCGTTTGTGGGATGTTCTTGTAGATCCTGCAAGAAAAATAAGAATCGGAAATAAATTATATTTTGGCGATGGAGAAACATTGGTTGCCGAAGTAATTGATAATACCACCAGCCGCGGAAGAACTTTACGTTTTTTGTTTGATGGTTCGTATGAAGAATTTCGCCAATGCTTAAATGATATGGGAGAAACTCCCTTACCAAAATACATTAAGAGAAAAGTTGAGCCAGAAGATGAACAACGCTACCAGACTGTTTTTGCGCAAAAAGAAGGCGCAGTAGCAGCTCCAACAGCCGGTTTACATTTCAGCCGCGAGTTAATGAAGCGTTTGGAAATTAAAGGTGTGCAGTTTGGTTTTGTTACACTTCACGTAGGGCTTGGAACCTTCCGCCCGGTTGAGGTAGAAGATCTGACCAAACACAAAATGGATTCTGAAGAAGCAGAAAT
>JACMLS010000123.1 GCA_014379485.1 Bacteroidia bacterium
AAAATTGACTTTAAAGTGGACAAAACAGGAATTATCCATGCATCTATTGGTAAAGCGTCTTTTGGTGCTGACAAATTGATGGATAATGCTGTTGAATTGATCCAAACCCTTAATAAATTAAAACCATCCTCTGCAAAAGGAACCTATTTCCGCAGCGTTTACATGTCAAGCACCATGAGTGGTGGTGTTGCTGTAGATGTTAAATCTGTTCCCGGGATATAATCTATACCATCATGAATCGTACAGAAAAAGAAGAATTAGTTAGCGAACTTACCGAGAAGCTTAAAAACAGTAGTTTCGTTTATGTAACCGAAACCTCAACCCTTAGTGCAAAAAGCACAAACGAACTCAGAAGGTTGTTGTTTGAAAGCGGAATTACCATGAGAGTGGCCAAAAACACCTTGATAAAATTGGCTATGGAGCAATCCGGTAAAGAATTCGGAGATTTGAAAAATACGTTGAAAGGTGAAACTGCTTTAATGTTTTCTGAAAACATGAAGTCACCGGCCATTGCCATAAAAAAATTCAGGGAAACCAGTGAAAAGCCACTTCTTAAAGGTGCTTTTATTGACAATGACGTTTATATCGGCGATGATCAACTTTCAGCTCTTTCAAAACTAAAAACAAAAGAAGAACTTATTGGAGAATTGATAGGCTTGTTGCAGTCACCTGCGAAGAACGTTATCTCTGCTCTTCAGTCTTCAAAACACAAATTGGCGGGAATCGTTAAGACCCTTCAGGATAATAAAAATTAAACAAACAATTAAAATTAAAACAATACAAAAATGGTAGATTTAAAAGAATTCGCAAATCAGTTGGTAAACCTTACTGTAAAAGAGGTTAACGAGCTAGCCGCCATTCTGAAAGAAGAACATGGCATTGAACCTGCTGCCGCTGCTGCTGTAGCTGCTGCTCCTGTAGCCGCTGCCGCTGCTGCTGACGTTCAGACGGAATTCGACGTGATATTAAAACACGCCGGACAAAGTAAACTTAATGTGGTTAAAACCGTTAAAGACCTTACCGGTTTAGGCCTGAAAGAAGCCAAAGACCTGGTTGACGCTGCCCCAAAAGCAATCAAAGAAAAAGTTTCTCAAGCAGAAGCTAATGAATTGAAAGCTAAATTGGAGGAAGCTGGTGCCGAGGTTGAGCTTAAGTAATTTCAGCTTTAAAAAAGTTCATACACACCCTGGTCTAACCATGGGTGTGTATGCTATTTGTGTTGATCTTAAAATATTTATCGTTCTCGACCATTAATTTTTCAAAAATTGACTAAAACAACAAACAGTGGGCGTATTAATTTCGCCTCTATCCCAAAAGTACTTGATTACCCGGATTTTCTTGACGTTCAATTGAAATCGTTTAAGGAATTCTTTCAGTTGGATACTTCTGCTGATAAAAGACAAGACGAAGGACTGTACAAGATGTTTCAGGAAAACTTTCCTATTTCTGATACCAGAAACATTTTCGTACTTGAATTCCTGGATTATTTTATTGATCCACCCCGTTACACCATCAACGAGTGTATCGAAAGAGGATTAAC
>JACMLS010000124.1 GCA_014379485.1 Bacteroidia bacterium
ACGGGAAAATCGTGGTGGAAAAAAGCAAGATACACAACGCTTATTCCTGAAAAAGATTTTAAGCAGTTTAAGATTTTTGAGAAAGGCTTACCACCTTGTCCACCATGTGGCGAAGATTTCAGTACACCACAGTTGCAGAATGAAGACACTTGTTTTCAGGTAGATTATTTTTTGATGTATAACCTGCAGGTAAAAATAAAATTGTTCGACCGGCGATTTGTAAAGATTCGTGTGCCGCGCGAATATGTGAATACAGATTACACCTATTACATGGGCTGCGACAGAAGAAGAATTCTGAAATGGGAAGTGCAGAAAGGAAAAAGAAAGGAGAAATATTATTTTGCGAAGCTTGCCAGAAATACGTTTTATTTAGAGAACATTACCCGCGCAATGGAATGTTGTAAAGCAGAGCCTGAACCTTCGCATTGCGAATTTGGTTTGGTAGGTTGCAGGGGTGGTAATTCGGCAAGCAGCGCTCCAACAATTATTTTAGAAGCAGGCAACAATTACCAGCAGAAAAAAAATGTTCCTTTTGTTGTAACCGGAATAAATAAATTGTGGGACAGAGGACAGGCGTCTGCACTTGCGGGAGCAGATCTTGATAAATGTTTTTACGGATCGCTTCGTTTTCAGTATAATTATTTTTCTATTCCTTATGGTATTTTTAAAGCGCTTAACGGCTGGCAAAATCCGGGCAATCTTGGCTCATTAGACAAATACGCTCGGTTTTATGTTGGATCAGAAATTAAATTCAAAAGCAAAACATCTGCTGTTCAGTATTGCGAGCAAAACCTGCATCTGGGAATTTCTTTTGTGAATGTAAGAGAAGGCGCTTTTTTTCAGCGAGTGTTTTTTCAGTGGGGAATGGGGTATGATTACACAGGAACAGTTTCAAAAAAAATGTATCCCGTGCTTCAGGTTGGTACAGATCTTAAACTATTGAGGCTTAAAAAAACAAGGTGATGAATCCTTTGGTGGAAGAGTGGAAGGTTGTGTTTGAGTTTCACTGTAGAGAGCACGCCCCCAATCTTCCATCCTTCCAAACTTCCAACCAATCGGAATTTATTTTTTCACTATTGCAATCGGCGAAAGATTATTCGATACGCCTGTAAGGTCTAATTTAATAGAACCCACAAAAACTTTTGCTTCTCCTCTTACCGGAATGTGGTTAGCATCGTCGCTGATCCAGATATTCAGGTCTTCTTCTTTTTTAAAAACGCGGCCACGCTGAACAATAGGTCTGAATTTTATGCACCTGATGCGACCTATGTCCGATTTAATAGTTTCTCGTCCAACAAATTTAATTTTCAGCGGCCAGTTCTCTTTGTCAACAAAACTTTCTACAGCAAAAATATCTCCTTCTTTTGCGTTGGTAAAATCTATGCAACGTGCTGCGTAAAATGCCGAAACCATATCCTGCGTTTCATCTTTTATCGGAAAAGTTTCATTATTACCAATGTCTACTTTGTTGGTGTACCGGTTAAAAAGATAATCCTGGTTAATTTTAAAACCGCCTTCGTCTACTCTTCTTACAAACATCCAGGGCACAAGCGCGGTAGAATCCATAAATGTTTCATAACGGTCGCGCACCTTATAAAACCAGTCGAAAGAGCCTTTGGTATATGCACTCCCTACAATATGATATAATTTTCTGCCGTTGGTGGCTTTAATTTCAGGTTTAACCTCTAAAACAGCAACACCGGCATCAATAATTCCGTAATGTAAACGGTAGGTAAGAACCTCGCCGGGTTTAAAGGCTGTGTTTTTTTTGGGAGTAAGATTTGGATAAATAATTCTTTCTTCTTTGACAGCAGCAGTTGAATCTGTTTTTTCCTTTTGAAAAGAAGGAGTGAAAAGAAATCCTGCAGGAATAATGCTGCCGGCTAACAATATGCTTTTAATGCTTAACATAGGAATTTAAAATTAGTATTCTTAAGTAAGATGTCAAAGCATGTGCCAGCCTTTTTTAAAGATTTATTTTATTTACTTAACGTTTTAAAGAGGAAAATGTTTCTAAAAATTTGCTAAAAAAATATTCTTTCTGTTCTTCGGCAAAAAAAAGGATTTCGTCGGCAAGGGAATCGGTCAAAAGAGGAAATAGAAAAACTTTTTTTACAGATCAGCTCTTTTTTTTCTTTTTCTCTTTATTAACAGGTTCGATTATTTTAGTTGTGTCAACATACCTGTCTAATGTTTTTTCGAGTTTTGTACCTCTGATCTCTTCGCCGTGACCAATAATAATGCCGCGAGGGTCAATTAGCCAGCTGGTAGGAATTAAAGTTATGTTGTATTTTTTTCCGAGTTCTGTATTCCATCCTTTCAGATCGCTTATGTGATAGGGCCAGTTCAGGCTGTCTTTTTCAATTGCTTTGATCCATTCTTTTTTATCCTGGTCAAGCGAAACATTAAACACTTTAAAGCCTTTGCCATTCAAAAATCTTTCTGATTTATATTTCCTGTAAGCTCTTACTACATTCGGATTTTCGTACCGGCAAGGTCTGCACCAGCTTGCCCAAAAATCTATTAAAACATAATTTCCCCTGAGAGAAGATAAGTTTATAACAGAGTCTTTTGGATTGGTAAAAGAAAGTTCGGGCGCTTTGTTGCCAATGTTTAAACCCTCTTTAATGTTTGCGGGTGTTTCATAATTCTCTTCGGCAACAACAACAGTTTTTGTTTCAGCTTTTTTTGTCTTGCATGAAATTGCTGCAACACAAATCGCTAAAACAGAAATAAAAAGAAAATATTTTTTGCTGATCTTCATTTTGGAACGCGGATGACGCGGATTTAACGGATTTTCACTGATAATTTTCTAACGAGCAACGAACTTATGTTTTCCGGCAGTTCGGGTGGACAACACCCTCACAAAGGGATTAACGAAAGAACGAACAACGACAAACGAACAACTTTATTTCCGAATAATTTCTGCGCCAATCGCGTTCAAACGTTCGTCAATTCTCTGGTAGCCCCTGTCAATTTGTGTAATGTTGAAAATGGTACTTTTTCCTTTTGCACTCATAGCGGCAATAAGCAAAGAAACACCCGCACGAATATCCGGCGATGCCATTTGTATTGCGCGGAACGATTGCGATCTGTCTAAACCAATTACCGTTGCACGGTGCGGATCACATAAAATAATTTTTGCGCCCATATCAATCAGTTTATCTACAAAGAACAAACGGCTCTCGAACATTTTCTGATGTACAAGAACAGTGCCGCGGGCTTGTGTTGCAGTAACCAAAACAATACTCAGCAGATCGGGCGTAAATCCGGGCCAGATCGCATCAGCAATTGTAAGAATAGAACCGTCTATATACGTATCAATTTCGTAATGATCTTGTGCGGGAATGTAGATGTCGTCTCCTCTTCTTTCCAGGTTTATGCCAAGTCTTTTAAAAACATTTGGAATAATTCCGAGGTTATCGTAAGAAACATTTTTGATGGTAATTTCTGATTGTGTCATAGCGGCCATTCCAATAAATGAGCCTATCTCAATCATATCAGGTAAAATTCTGTGGCTGGTTCCTTTTAATTTTTTTACCCCTTCAATGGTAAGAAGGTTGGAGCCAACGCCTGTAATTTTTGCGCCCATTGCGTTGAGCATTTTACAAAGTTGCTGCAAATAAGGTTCGCAGGCGGCGTTGTAAATTGTTGTAATTCCTTCTGCCATAGAAGCGGCCATTACAATATTTGCGGTTCCGGTTACAGAAGCTTCATCAAGCAACATATAAGTGCCACGCAGATTTTTTCCATCAACAGAAAAAATTTCATTCTCTTCGTCGTAATGAAATTTTGCGCCCAGCATTTCAAAACCAATAAAGTGGGTGTCCACTCTTCTTCTTCCAATTTTATCTCCGCCCGGTTTTGGCATCAATGCTTTTCCGAATCGCGCCAGCAACGGGCCAACGATCATTATAGAACCGCGCAATGAAGCGCCTTTCTTTTTAAACTCAGGCGAGTCAATATAATCTACATTCACAGCATCTGCCTGAAAAGTATATTCTTCGGGCCCGGTTTTTTCAACCTTAACACCAAGTTCTTTTAAAAGTTCAATGAGTTTTAATACGTCAACAATTTCCGGAAGATTGCTGATCACTACTTTTTCATCGGTAAGCAAAACGGCGCAAACAATTTGCAGCGCCTCATTTTTCGCACCTTGGGGAATAATGTCCCCTTTCATTCTTCTTCCGCCTGTTACTTCAAAAATTGCCATAGAAATAGTTTTCGGTTAATGGCTGCAAGATATTATATTATAGCAACCATTAGCCAGAAAGCGGCAACAAATAACTAACCTCTTAGTGTTTATATTTGTTTTTATTGAATTTGAAATTCTTTTTGTGTTTGTTTTTGTGCTGGTTGTTTTGCTGCACAGGCGCCTGGTTCAGCGTCATATTGTTTTTCTTCATCAGGTCTGCATTACTGGTCAGTACAGAGGGGTCATCAATTTTTAATTTCCCTTTAGATAGTTCTGACAAATGACCAAGGATCACTTCATCAGGCACCGCATCTTTTGCCCAATTTATATGAGATTTTTTTAAGTGATTGGCAATGGTACGTTTCAGGTCTTCTTTCTCAGGTCCTTCTTCAAACTCAACAGCTTTTTCAATGATCTCGGCCATTATTTTTCCGTAATGCTTGTATTTTATATTTCCTTTCGGATAAGGAACGCGATCTGGTTTTGTTTCAAATGTTTCAGAAGAAGGCAATGGATAAGGCGAGTCAACATCCAGTTTAAACTTCGAAATAATAAAAAGATGATCCCACAATTTATGCACAAAATCTGCCACATCGCGCAAATGCGGGTTTAACTGGCCCATTACCAGTATAATTGCGTGTGCACAACGGTTTCTTTCGCTTCTGTCTTCAAGCGTCATACAATATTCAACCATTCTGTGAATGTTGCGCCCGTATTCCGGTAAAATTAAATGTGGTAATTGTGTGTTGTAATCAAGACTGCCTTTAACTGTTTCCATTTGTTTTTTGTAAAATATGTGTTGATTCCGGTTTAAGATCCGGATGAATCTGAATCTCTAAAAAAACCTCCGTAAATCTTTGTGTTTAACCTTTTTAATAGAATGGCGGTAAAGATAGGGTTTTTTGGGATTTTTGGCAATATTAAATTCCGGAGGTTCTTGCCACTCCCGATAGCTATCGGGACTGTGGCAGTTTACGTGTAACTAAAATTTGTAACTTTGGCAAACTAAAAAAACCACTTATGTTTGATCAAAACGAATTCCGCAAATATGCTACCAAGCACAGAGGCATCAGCAGTCTTACTCTTGATTCCTATACATCTTCAATGACTCCTTATATTATTGAAGAAAGACAATTGAACGTTGCACAAATGGACGTTTTTAGCCGTTTGATGATGGACCGCATCATTTTTCTGGGAACAGGAATTAATGATCAGGTTGCAAATATTGTACAGGCTCAGCTTTTATTTCTTGAGTCGGTAGATGCAAAAAAAGACATTCTTATTTATTTAAATTCTCCTGGCGGATCTGTTTATGCAGGCCTTGGAATTTACGATACCATGCAAATTGTAA
>JACMLS010000125.1 GCA_014379485.1 Bacteroidia bacterium
CCATAGATCGTTTTAACGCGATTATTTTCTCTAAGAGTATAAAGGAAGGTTTGATTTTTAAGAAAGTGGCGTGGTGAGTTGTTTGATTTGAAAATTTTGAGCAAGATGGATGAAAAGAAACTGAATAAATGCATTGTACTGCTCTTGCTTTCAAATAAAAACAAATCAATTTCAGATTCTTATTCCTTGATCAAAGCACTTTCCAGGTGGTTCAATATTATAAATTTTGTTGAGTTGATGCTGGAAATGACTGATGAACTTTTAATAAGCGCAGATATTGTAGATCAGCAGTCACGCTATGCGCTTACGCGTCATGGTAAAACAGAATTCAGAAAGAACCAGGCAAGTATTGAAACTGAACTAAGAAAAAAATTTCCTTTGCAAGAACAGACAATTGATGTTCTCTTTTCTAATTTGGAGTATTAATGAAAATTTGAATGCGCTACAAACAATTCGGATTAATTGATTATGTTGAACTCGAAGTACATGACGATCATCTGCGCGTTGCTAAAAGGCATTGGTTAACAAGCGAACACGAAGAAATTCAGTTCAGAGAAATTATTATTAATAGAATGGAAGTGCATAAAAAACCTGATAAAGCATATCTTTTGCTCAGTATTGTTGCCTTCACTTTTTTTACAAGAATTGTTCTCTGGCATATTCTCTGGTACAACGGCAAAGATCATTGGTTAAACACAGAGTTCGTTTGTGTTGTTTCTCTTTTGTTATATTCTCTTTGCCGTTGGATTTTTGTTCCAAAAAAAATATTTCATATTCCCATAAAAAATGAACCGTTTATTGAACTGGAATACAAGTTTTACAATGCAGTGCAAATAAATAAATTTTCTTGTCTGCTCCGCAACACTGCCGCAGCCTGGTTAAAGCAACAGTATTTATTTAAAGACACACATTTGCGTGTTGAAACAAGACGTGGCAGAGCAGAACTCCTCAAAGACCTTGATATAATTACACGAGAGGAATATGAAATGCAGATGAAACGATTGAATGATACTGATAGTACACATTATAATGTTTCCTAAATAAAAAAAGAGGAACAAATCGTCCCTCTTTTTATTTACAATGTCAAACAAATTTAAATAATTGTTTTTCTTGACCTGAAGTGATTGAGCGGATCTTTAGAATGTTTTTCTTTAGCTGTTACCAGGTCATTGTAACTTTTATCGAAATAAGTTTTGGTGGGAACGGAGCTGTCTTTAAAACTGATAAATGAACCCGATGTGTTTGGAATATCGTAATCGCGGCAAACTTCCATCCAATCAAGTGCGCGGTTTACTCTGTTATATACCGGGTTGTTGTTTCCTTCTTCTTTTTCCTTTTCTTTCTCTTTTTCGTCAGTCGGTTCATTCCACCAGGTTTGATATTGAATGGTGAAGAGTCTGTCTTTATAAGGGAAAGAACTTTTTTCTTTTTCTTTTGCAGTGATGTCTTTCTTGTAGAATTTTCCGGTTATAGCTCCAAGCGTAATATAAGAAGTTAAGCCAAGTGCAATATTATCATCATAGATCAGCGAAGAACTTAAACTGTTTAAAAGTTGTTTATGCCCCTGTGCCTGCAAACCTTTTGCGTTGGTAAGCCTGCAGGTAATTTTGTGCGGGCCGGGTGCATCTTTATCTGCGGGAAATGGTGTTCCCTCAAGCCCCTTCATTAAACGCAAAACGTTGTGATGAGAAACTCTGTCCCAGTTGCTCATCAGGTTGTCTCCGTATTTTACATCTTTATGATTTCTTCCACCTGTTCCTAAATTGGTAAATGTGTATTGGCCGGTGCCTGCAAAATGTTTTTTTACAAACTCTTTCAGCTCTTTTTCTTCACCCTCCCAATAACCATACATTGTGCAACTATTACTTACTGTATTCGTATTTATTTTTTTTCCGCCGTCAGCTCTTGCCATTACCATAAGGTTGGTGCCAACAAGGCCAATGGTACTTGCATCAACAGTTCCAATAGTTTTTTCCCAGGCTTTCAGAATTTTAATTGTTGGCGTTGGGCGGTTCAGCTTAAAAAGTTTTGTTTTTTCTGCGTAACCTAATTTATTCCACTCTATCTGAAATTTGATTAATTCTGCAGGAAGTTCAAATGTTTTAAGAACAAATTCAGTTACAATTCCGTAGCTGAATCCGCCCCCGCCTTTTATTGCCCACAACAATCCTTTATCGTTTTTTTTATCGTCTTGTGTAACTTTTACAATACTTCCATCTCCTAACACCATGGTGGCTTCTACTAAACTTTCGCAGCACATACCGTGTTTTCTTGTCCATGGGCCCCAGCCTCCTCCAAGTGTAAAACCTGCAATGCCAACTGTGCCGCAGGTTCCGTGCGGTATCATTACATCTTTGTCTGCAAGTATAGTAGTAAGTTCCTGAAAAACTATTCCGGGCTCAATACGCGCAAGTCCTTTTTCTATATCAATTTCTACTTTTTTCATTTTAGAAAGATCAAGCAAAATTGTTTGGGTGGCAGAACACTCGCCTTCATGATCGTGCCCGCCTGATCTTACGCGTATGGGAAGTTTGTTTTTGTCGCAAAAAATTATTGCAACACTGATCTGTTCGCTGCTCTCACACAAAATGATCAGGGTAGGCATAAAGTCATACCGGCGGTTA
>JACMLS010000126.1 GCA_014379485.1 Bacteroidia bacterium
CAATGCTGCGGGAATTTCTCCCTTATATTTTATCTTGAAAAAAGAAAAACCATTATAAGGAATGCTGCTTTGCATAGGGTAAATTTTTACATGAGACCCCGTATTGTTTTGCTTAAAATAAAATTGAAGCGAGTGAAGCCGCATTTCCTGGAGTTGCTTGTACTTTGTATTAACAAGTGAAGAACCTATAAAACGGAAACACTTTTGCTGAATGGTAAACAACATTGAATCGCCGCAATACCTTGTCAGGTAGCGAACAAAAGAAGAATCTTTTATTGACATTTTATCTGTTGCAAGAGAATCATCACTGCTAAATGTCTGTTTTGTTTTGTGATTTAAAAACAAAAAATATTTTTTCTTGGCTTCAAAAAACAAAATGTATTCTTTTTCCTTTTCTGCATAAATTACAGGATGTATGGAAATAGAGCTCGCCGGGTTTTCCTTAAGAAAATCTGCAATTTTCTGAACAAACTCTTCCTGTTTCCCGCTTAGTGAGTACTGTCTCATCCCCCAATTTACACTCAGCAATTTTTCTACTTTGTTTTCTACATTTTTAACTTCCAGCCTGTAAGGAGTAGTGGGCGGCTTAATAAAAATATTTTTTAACACATCAACAATTACATCGCATAAATTAAATTTTGGATTTTTCAGATTTCCGGTTATCGGAATTTCGTAATCGATTACGTTACCGCGTTCGCGCACAAACGCCATGATGAGTGGAACGGGAATCCATTTAGAATCTTTCTTTCTGATGCGTTTGGTTACGCGGGGATCTATGATCAGTAAATGATTTGTACTCTGTATAAAACCGTTCCTGACACTCCATGTTCCTTTCAGTTCAAGGCTTCCCCTGTCTAATGGAAAAGAAGTATAAGTGATCAGGTAAGCGTTGAACATAGCTAATGGAATTTTCTGAAAATGATAGCTCATATCAAAGTCACTGCTGTCTTTAGGGTTTATGCTAAGAGACACAGAAGCATATCCATAAGGTTTAATCGAAGTCTTTAAATAAACTTTTACCCTGCTGTGGTTTTTATCAATAGAATCTGCCAATACGGAAAGCGAAGCTGCAGCCATTGAAAATTTTTCGTTCAGCGCAAAATTATTATACTTTGTTTCTCCGTCTGTAATTGCAAGCCTCTTTACCTGATACTGACTTGAAAAGAAATTTTTTGACAGCAACCGGATATATTTTCCTATTTCCAAAACAAGGTTAAACTTTTCAGGATTACTATTTACAGCAGAAGCTTTAGCCCCTTTTTTTCCGAACATGGTCTGTATATTATCAAGGTTATCATACTGTTCAAACTTAAAGTAAGGATGCATCAGCAATATTGAATCGAAAAGATATTTGTGGTCTTTAGGACTGAGTTGATTGATACCAACCACCAGTTTTTCAAAAGAGGCGTAATCCTCAATAGTATCTTTACCAAAATGCAGTTCATTTATTTCTACTCTTCCGCTGGCGTTAAGGTTTTGGGCATCTTTAAAATTTCCGCTTGCTTTTACATTGGCGTCAAGTGTTGCCCTGAATTTTCCGTAATTAGACAGTTCTTTCAGGTATTGGTTTATAAAATTCAGATCAAATTTATTTACTTCTGTTGCTAAACGGTAATTAAGGTTTTTGGTATTGATAGTGATGTTCCCTTTCAGATCACCACCTGCAAGATCGTTGGTAAAAGAAAAAA
>JACMLS010000127.1 GCA_014379485.1 Bacteroidia bacterium
AAAATAATTCTTATCAGGTACTCTTTGATTCACGAGATGCGAATGGTATTCGTCAGCGAATGATTGAAAAACTGGATTTGAAAAAGAAATGCGATCTCGTTCCAATTCAAAGAAAATATATTCCGCAACAGTAATTTCCATTGAATGAGTAACTCTATTTTCATCTTCTCCATCAACTTCTATAATATGATTTCCAAAATGGAATAACAAACGCAAAATAAATGCTTCTTGGCTTTCAGAAACTTCAAATGCAAGTTGTTCTTCCTGCTCTTTGAAACTTTCTTCATACTCATCAATATGCTCAGGAATTGATTTTTGCTCCTCACTCTGCACTCGCCCCTCGTCCCTCGGCTTCGTCCCTGTTCCTTTCTTGAGTCTGAGTTTATTCACCTCAATACTGAGCATCTGCTCTTCCATTTCAAGAATGCGGCAACATTCTTTTACATACACGCTGCGGTTAATTGCATCGGGAATTAAAGAAATACTCTCAACAATATCTTTTATCAGTCCGGCTTTTTTTATCGGATCGTTTTTAGATTCTTCAAAAAGTAAATTGGTTTTAAAACGAATAAAATCTGTTGCGTTGTTCTTTATAAATTCTTTTAATTCTTCTGAACTTACTTTTTTAGAATAAGAATCCGGGTCGTCGTTATCAGGAAAAAGTAAAACGCGCACGTTCATTCCTTCTTCCAGGATCAGGTCAATACCTCTGAAACTCGCTTTTATTCCGGCCCAATCGCCATCAAATAAAATGGTAATGTTGTTTGTAAAACGATGAATTAAACGGATCTGCTCAACGGTAAGTGATGTGCCCGATGAAGAAACCACGTTTTCAATTCCGGCCTGGTGCATGGCTGTTACGTCAGTATAACCTTCCACCAAAAAACAATTGTCTTCGTGCGAAATACTTTTTTTCGCAAAAAACAATCCGTACAAAACCCTGCTCTTATCGTAAATTTCTGTTTGCGGAGAGTTTATGTACTTGGCAAGTTTTTTATCGTTGTTTAAAATTCTTCCGCCAAAACCAATCACTCTTCCGCTCACATTGTGAATCGGAAAAATTACACGCCCGCTGTAACGATCAAAAATATGTTCAACTTTTATTTCTTCGCCTTCAACATGATTTTTTTCTGAAAGAATACTCAGTCCGGTTTTAACCAAATACTCCGGCTTATAACCCGCTTTTACTGCGGCCTCACTAAAAGATCTTCTCCCTTCAAGATTATATCCTAACTGAAATTTTTCAATAATGTCATCACGGAATCCTCTCTCTTTAAAATAACCAAGACCGACAGATTTTCCTTCGTCGGTGTTTTTTAAATTCTCAGAAAAATATTTTTGCGCGTAGCTTGCAGTAATAAATAAACTTTCTCTTTCGTTCTGCTGCGCTTTTTCTTCGGGTGTAACTTCTTTCTCTACAATTTCTATCGCATATTTTTTTGCGAGGTATTTTAAAGCTTCAGGATAACTGAGGCTTTCGTTTTTCATTATAAAATTTACAGAATTTCCGGCCTCACCGCAACCAAAGCATTTGTAAATTCCTTTGGCGGGAGAAACAGTGAACGATGGACTTTTTTCGTTATGAAACGGACAAAGACCTAATAAATTTGCTCCCCGTTTTTTTAACGTAACAAAATCGCCCACCACTTCTTCAATGCGTGCCGCCTCAATAATTCTGTCTATGGTATCTCTTGGAATCATTCTGTTCTTCTCCTTTAAACAGGGGAAGTAAATTTACTCACAAATAAGCAATCAGCCATTTTTTAGTTGGAAATTATGAGGGCTATAAATCAGGAAGATAAACTATTTACAGTAGAGAATGATCTTCATCTCTGCTTCCTCAACACCCAATTGCAGGGCTTTATTGAGCGCATCACAGGCTTCGGGAAACATCTGAAGATCGAGGCAAACTGTACCTAATCTAAACCAGGCGTTTTTATATTGCGGATCGCATTGCACTGCCTTTTGCAAAAGGGGCAAAGCCTTAGCGAATTCAATTTTATCGATATAAAGTGTTGCAAGATTATGATAGGCTATTGCATATTTCGGAAATAATTTAATGCATTCTTCAAACGCTTTTTTTGCTTCTTCAATTTTGTTTTGAAACATAAAAGTATTACCCAATGAGGCCCGGAAGGAAGCATTAGCGGGAGCAAGTATAATTGCTTTTTTATAATCTGCTTCTGCACCTTCAAAATCATTTATTTTTCTTTTCGCCTGTCCGCGCATAGCGTAAGCTTCTGCTGAATCTGGCAATAATTGAATAGCTTTTGTAAAGTTTTCTATTGCACCTCTATAGTCACCTGTGGTAGTTTTCATATTCCCGGCCATTACTGATTTCTCGGCTTCAAGACCCTTTTTACTGAAAAACTGCGGACAGTTTTCGCACAAATACAATCGTGTGTCTCCGTCCGCGTCTCCTAATTGTCTCGCTTTATAAATAGTTTCGCAGGCGCCTTTTTTATCGCCAAGCGTATCTTTAATCTGGCCCAACATAAAATAAAACTCCCATCGTTTAGGAAAAATTTCAGTCAACGCTGAGTAATCATTTTTAGCGCCCGTAAAATCTCCGGCATCTGCTCTTAGCCCTCCCCTGTTTTTAAGCGCAATCGTATCTTTTGGTGAAATGTTCAATACCGTATCATAAATTCTGATAGCGCTTTTTGAATCAGAAATCCGCATGTAAGAATCACCAAGATTCCTGAGTGTAACAAGGTCTCCGGGTTTTACTTTTAATGCCGTTCTGTAATCTGCAATAGCAAGAGCATTTTTTCCTGTAAGATCGTAAGCATTTCCTCTCAAAACCAAAGCGTCAATATTTCCTGCAAAAAGTTCAATGGCTTTACCACAATCTTTTATTGCTTCAGGATATTTTCCAAGGTCATATTCTGAACTTGCTCTTCTGTAATAGTAACCTGAATTAGTTGGTTTTTTCTGAATGGCAAGATTGCAATCTTCAATTGCTTCTGCATCCTTGCCAAAATAATCAAGAAATTCTGCGCGGCTTATTAATGCTTCAGGATCGTTGTTACTTACTTCCACACTTTTATTTATATCCTCAAAGGCTGCTTCAATATTACCTATTTGCCTGTAAATGGCAGAGCGGTTCCAATAACAACGATGATCGTAGGGTTTTACTTCAATTATTGCTCCGCAGGTTTTTAGTGCGCCTGCTGTATCGCCAAGCATTAATTGCGCGTCTGCTTTTGCACTGTATGCATTTAAGCCCGTTTTACGCATTGAAATGGCCTTGTCATATTCTGCAATGGCTTCTTTGTAATTTTTTTTAAGAAAATAAATGTTTCCTTTTCCATAATAAGCAGCATCGTAAAAAGGTTCCATTGAAAGCAGTGTGCTGTAATCTTCCAGGGCTCCTTCAAAATCTTTTCATCCAGTTTTCAGCCTTGCTCTTTCTGTGTATGCATCGCCGTATTTTTTTTCGAGTGTAATGCACTTATTAAAATCAGAAAGCGCCGCAATCGAATCGCCCAAATACATTTCAATAACACCACGATTAAAAAATTCTTCTACATTATTTTTTCCTTTCTGAATTTTTGATTCGGCATCTTTAAGCATTTCACCAAGCTCCTGTTTGTTTTTAGTCATGCAAACAGAATCAATAGCTATTACATATTGCGAAAAAGTTTTCTGCGCAAAAAGAATAAGCAGAAATAGTACAAAAAGAGATTTTTTCATTTAACCAGAATTCAATTCACGCCCTCATAACCAATATGTATCAGGGCATCGCCCTGGTGAACTACGGGCTGGTTATTTATTCCCACAATATAACCATCGGCCGGTGCAATTAATTTCTGATCTATTGCTCCGTAAGGATTTGCAATTGCGCCTATCATATCGCCCTGCCTTACAAAAGAACCGTTTGGTACGGCTGTGTGAAATAATCCTGATTCGTCTGCCCGTACCCAATGATCTTTCATAATTTTTACGGTTGGATTTTCGGGAGAATCTGCTTCTATCATTCCATAATGATGAAGTACCCGTAAAATTCCGTTAAAGCCTTCGTTAATGGATAAATAATCAAAACGTAAAGATTCTCCGCCTTCAAAAACCAAAATGGGCTTTCCTTTTTTTGCAGCTTCTCTTCTAAAAGTTCCGTCGCGGTAAGTAGAGTTGATAATTAAAGGCGGAGAAAAAATCTCTGCCAGTTTTAAATTATCAGAAAACTCAAACACGCAGCGCATTTGCGGGTGGTTATTTATTTTTGCACCTCCGGTATGAAAATCAAATCCGAAATCAATAAGCGGAACAATTTGTTTCATTAAGTCGTGCGCAATACGGCTTCCCAGACTTCCTTTTTTGCTACCGGGAAAACAACGGTTCATGTCTCTTCCGTCAGGCAACTCGCGGCTGCCGAATAAAAAAGAAACAATGTTTATTACCGGAATGGCAATAATACTTCCGCATTTTAAATTAGAAATTTCTTTACGCGTAATTACTTTGCGGATGATCTCAATTCCGTTTGTTTCATCGCCATGCATGCCGGCAGAGAGTAAAATCGTTGGGCCTTCGTTTACAGATCTGAAAACGTGAATGGGAATTTCAATAACTGAATTGGTTGGAAGTTCATAGCGATTTAAAAAAACTTCTTTGTGCTCGCCCGGCGCTATGCTGATGCCGTTGATTTTAAATTCTTTGTTTTTTTTTGCCATAAAAATTATTGAAGAATTAATTTTTTTACCACATTACCGTTTGAAGAAATTATTTTCACAAAATAAATTCCGGGAACAAATTCTGTTTTTATTTTAATTACCTGGGCATTTTCTTTACAATTGATTTCTTTTACTGTTTGTCCGGCAGCATTAATAATTTCTATTTTCTGAACAATTATTTTTGAATTGAAAGACTGAACCGAAAATTCATTTCCGTTAGCAGGATTAGGGAAAACAGAAATTTGTGAATTAAGATCTTGCTGGTTTCCAATTCCGGTTAAAAAATCATTTGTACAAAAACCCGGGCTTTCGCATTTATGTTGTGCGGTTAAACCAATACTTGTTCCGTTTATTACCGTTGAACTTGTGTTTACCGTTGCATTAAAATTTGCATGCGGAACCAATTTAATTTCTGTAACACCACCACCAAAATGTGTGTAGGTCCAATACATATTACTTGTGGCATCGTAATGCCCGCAGGGAATTCCGCCCTGGTTGGTAATGTCGTTATTGGCCAGGCCCGGAAATGAAACATAAGATCCGTGCATGGTGGAGCAAGTAAAAGCTTTAGTGTTTGAACCTGCAGAATAATACATGATATATTGTGTTCCGTCAAAATAAATATCCGGATCTGATGCGGTGCCTGAATTTATTGAAACGGACAGCCTGTCTCCGGGCTGTTGCACAAACTGTGTACCATCTGAACCGGAAACCTCAACAGCAGAATTAAAATATTTTGTACAAGGATAAGGATTGCAACTTGCAGGATCACCGGTAATACCTGTTGAGTTGAGATAGAATAACACAATGTTTCCGTTGCTATCAACATATGGAGAGGGATCAACAAAACTCACATTGTTTCCGCTGCCGTCAACAATAGAAACATTGCTTTGACTGGTATCCCACAAACCTGTTGCATTATTATACCTTCTTACTTTTCCGGGATTATACAAATACAATTTGCTGCCACGCACAACAATGTCAGGCACAGAGCCGGGTAAATAGGGCAGATTAGGTACCATGGTCCAGGTTGTGCCGTCGTTTGATTCTGCAATGTGTGTTTCATGAAACTGAAACGCACAGTTGGTTGTGCAGGTGTGAAACGCCATCAGGTATTTTTTTGTAAACGGCTGTGCGAAAATAAATAACGGAATTAAGAAAACGCTTAAAAAGAATTTCTTCATAAAAAATTTCAGAAAATGATTTATACCATTAACTCATTTTTAATTTGAGTTAATGGTATTAAACAAAAAATTATTCTCCTATTA
>JACMLS010000128.1 GCA_014379485.1 Bacteroidia bacterium
AAATGCCAATGCAAAAAAATTGTTTGGCATTTTAAAAGAAGACCGGCATGCTGAAGAAAAAGAAAAGATCTTCTCTGAAATTTTTGGTAAGATTGAGTTTGATGATAAAAAGTTACGTTACCTCTACACAGACCTTACAGCCCTTGCCGAAGAATTTATTTCTGTGCTCGGTTTTTTAAAAGAAAATAAATTAAAACAAAATATTCTTGCGCGCGAATTATCTGAGCGGAATTGCGAAAAAAGTTACAACACAATTTACCGGCACCACCGCGAAGAAAAAGAGAACGAAGGCATCCGCGACGCTGAGTTTTATTATTTCCGTTACTATTTTGAGCACACACATCTTTCGTTGGAAATTGCGCGGCAAAAAAGAAAAGAGAGTACAAATATTGAAAGTGTACTTGATAATCTTGATAAATTTTACCTGGCGCGTAAACTTCAGTTGTGTTGCGAAGTTTACAACGTAAAAAATGTGCTCTCTATCAATTACAAGGCGTTTTTGTTAGATGAGATTCTTCTGTACCTATCAAAAAATAAATATGAAGATACACCCGCAATCATTGTCTACTACCAGATCTTAATGACCCTGCTTGAAAGCGAGAACGAAAAACATTTTGTTAAACTCAGAAAATTATTGCTTGAGTACGAAGGCGGCTTTTCTAAACAGGAATTGCGCGAAATGTACCAGTACGTTTTAAATTATTGCATCAAAAAAATAAATCTCGGCAATCTTGATTATCAGAAAGAACTTTTTGAGACTTACAAAATCATTATTGGCAACGAGGTAATTTTATTGGGTAAATATTTTTCTCAGTGGGATTTTAAAAACATAGTTACCATCAGTTGCCGCTTAAAGGAATTTGGCTGGGCAGAAAATTTTATCCGCTCAAACAAAGAGAAACTAAAAACAGAAGAAAGAGAAAATGCTTTTATTTATAATCTCGCCTACCTTAATTTTCAGAACGGAAATTTTTCTGTTGCCCGTAATCTTTTGCAAAAAGTAGAATTCACAGACCTGTATTACCAGTTAGATACTAAAGTGATTCTATTAAAAATTCTTTACGAGCAGCAGGACGATGATGGTTTTGAATATCATACTTCCGCATTTAAAATCTACCTGAAAAGAAATAAACTGATCTCTGATTACCAGCGCGAAATTTATTTGAATCTTATAAAGTACACCAATCGTTTATTAAAAGCAGGCAGCAACGATAAAAAACTAAAAGAATTAAAAGTTGAAATAGAAGGCAACAGGCAGGTGGCAGATTTGCAGTGGTTGCTTAAGAAAGTGGGCGAGGCAGAAACCGGCAAATAAAACATCCTTTACCTCTTTTTGTAATTAATAAAGAAGTTATATTTGGCATGTAAATTATTTTTATGAAAAATTCAGTTTCCCTTTCCATATTCAGCCTCCTGTTGGCGTTTAATATACAAGCTCAGTATTTGTGGCAGGTTTTTCCTGATAAAGTTGTAAAATGGAATTATTACGATGGTGATGAGTTTAATAAAGAGAAGTTAGATGAGACAAAATGGATCACCAGTCAGCCATGGGGCAGACCAGTGCATAGTCAGGAAATAATTTACGTGAAAGATAATGTGGTTTTTGAAAATGGAATCGCACAGTTTCAGATCAGAAAAGAAAATAAATTATTTGAACTTTATCCCTGGGAATTTGATACGGCTAGTCTCCGAAAAGACAAAATACCCCTTGTAGATGGCAATAAAATCAACTTTAAATATTCTGGCGGTTTGTTATGGTCTAAAAAAAAATATAAATACGGGTATTTTGAAATAAAATTTAAAGCATCAGAAGGCCAGGGAATCTGGCCTGCCTTCTGGCTTTACGGTGCAAACCCAAATAACGAAATTGATTTTTACGAATTAAAAGGTGAGAAAGAAAAAACTTTGCATGTAGATATCCATTGCCCTGATGGATGTTCAAATTATATAGATACCTGGTATGGATACAGAAAGAGTTGGGGCCATTGGGTAGAAATAAGCAAGCGTTTAAGTGAAGAGTATAATGTTGTTTCAGGAGAATGGACAGCCGATTATATAAAATGGTATTTTAATGGAATGCTTATGGCCTATTCCAATCACTCTTACGATCTTGATATGTGGTTAA
>JACMLS010000129.1 GCA_014379485.1 Bacteroidia bacterium
AGGGTGTTGTCCACCCGAACCGCGTGAAAACAAATTTCGTAAGTTTAATGTTAATTTGTTTTACGCAGCGAGCGTTGCCTCGTCTTTTTTGACGAGATGAAATAATTGTTCGTTAATGTTTTTTGTTTTCCCAAATAAAGTGAAAATAAAAAATGCAGGTAAAAAATTGAGTTTCATTTTGTATTTTTATTGAAGTGAAGCCTCCGTGTCAATGAAATTTATCTCAGTAATACTTGTTGTTTTTATTTGGACTGGATTTTGTTTTTCTCAAAATCTTGTTCCCAACGGAAATTTCAGTCGTCACAATAAATGTCCTGAATCTACCAGCCAGGCAGATATTACTCCGCCCTGGTTTGTACCCGCAAAGCATACAGGAACTCCGGATTATTTTAATATATGTTCAAACGAAAAAGGCAGCCAGGATGCTTTTTACCAGCCAAAAAAAATTCTTTCAGATTCTGCTTTTATTGGTTTGATCGCTTACTACTCAAATAGCGAAGTGAGAGAGTATTTTACTGCTCCGCTATTACAGAAACTTGAAAAAGGAAAAAAATACCAGGTTGGTTTAAAAGTTTGCCTTTCAAATAAATTCAAATATGCTGCCAATCACTTTGGCGCATTTCTGTCCGGAGAAGAACTCAGCACCTCATCAGATTCAAAAGCGCTGACAAAATATAAACCGCAACTTGATAATCCGGACGGTAAACAATTGGCAAATAATTCGGGCTGGACATTGATTACCGGTACCTTTGTTGCGAGTGGGGAAGAAGAGTTTATTACCATAGGAAGTTTTTTTGACGATGAACATACAAAAGTTACGGTAGCAGACTCAGCAAGCTCTAACGGCTGGGCTTATTATTTTGTTGACGATGTTTTTGTTGTTCCTTTTGAGTCTTATGTTCCTGAAATACCTTCAGAAAACGTTGTTGAAATTTCTTCCTGTAATAAGGAGGCAACAAAACAAAGATCAGAAGTCAATAGGCAAAAAAAACAATGAATTAATTTTTCGGATTTTTTTTGTCATCCTGAGCGGAGCCGAAGGGTGACAAAAATCTACTCCTCAGCCTTTACGCCGCCTGGCAGAAATGTGAAAAAAGTATCGGCACGTAAACCAATACGAAGTGTTTCTAAGGGAATTACATCATCAAAAGAAATATTGCCCACGTTTACATTGGCGCCAAAGAGATTAATGAAATAAACCTGCTGGCCTTTTTGCGGGGTTTCCCACAGAATTTTATCTGCCGGTACTTTGGCAATAATTTTATTTATTAAAACAACATGTGCAGCGCCGTTGCGGTGAAAAATACCTACGTTTCCGCTTTCTCTTGCTTCTGCAATTACTTTATAAGAACCGGCTTCCAGTTCTGCTGTCATTAATTTTATCCATTTGTTTGGATGAATGATAATGCCCTCTTCTTTAGAACCAACTTCAGAAAAAACCGTGAAATTTTTTGCGAGCGTAGAAATATACTCTAATTTTTTTTCATGAGGCATTTCAACAGAACCATCAGAAACTTCTACCGTGTCTAATTTTAAACTGTCGAGCACCTTAACGTAATCATCAAATTTATTTCGAACCACATAAGCTTCAAAAAGTGTACCGCCCAAATAAACTTTTATATTATGTTCGCGGTATAATTTAATTTTAGCTTTCAGGTCGTTGGTGATCATAGACGATCCGAAACCAAGTTTTACAAAATCAACAAAGTCTGCAGACATAGATAGAAAATCTTCTGCCTGGCGCAAACTAAGGCCTTTATCCATAACCATTGTTACACCTGCTTCTCTTGGTTTAGAAGTTCTCTTAGGTAAATGCGGTAATTTAAAATTGTAGCTCATTTTTCTGAGTACAAATATATCAATTAAGAAAAAAGGATTTATGAGAAAAAAGAAAGCTTTGAAACAAATTACTTTTTGTAAGTGTTAATAACTTCCAGTATTGCGAGGTCTTTTTTTAACTCAGGCGCATACTCAAGCAGGTCTTTGTGTTTTTCATAATCCAGGATCAGGGCATCCTGCAGGTAAGTCAGAGCTTCCTGGCGCTTTCCGTTCTCAAGCAAAACGGCGCTCATGCGGTAGTGCAGATCTGCCACATCCGGAAAATATTTAATTCCCTCCTGCAAAGCGGCAATGGCATCTTCTTTATAATTTCCATCCATTAAACAGTTAGAATAATCCATCCACACATCATAATCATCGTAATTACACTCAATTACTTTCTGATAAGCGCCCAAAGCTTCTTCGTAAAAACCCATTTTTTCCTGAATCTCTGCAAAAACATACCAGAAATCCGGATTCTCTGGCTGCAGTTCAAGCGCCTTTTTTACATAATGTATGCCTTCTGTTAAACGATTTTGCTGATCTAACACAATTCCAATAGAAATCCAGGCATCAGCAAAGCTCGGGTCGAGTTTTACGCATTTGTTGTAATTGACAAGGGCGTTCTG
>JACMLS010000130.1 GCA_014379485.1 Bacteroidia bacterium
ACAATCAGTTTTCCATTCCGTTTTTGTTTAATATTTCAGAACCTGCAAACACAGCAATCATTATTAAACCCGGTGCAACTTCTCCTATATTAAATGATATGAAGAATAGCGATTACGCCACCAGAACAATTGGTTATTTAATGAATGCTAAAAACAAGATCTGTGTTTTTAATATCGGAAAGGAATTGTCTCCGTACTGGAGATCACTTGCAGAACTTCGTTTAATTGATTGTTCGTTTGCAGATGTAAAAAGTATTCCCGCAAAGGTTAATGCAAAAGAAGCTGATTTTATTTATGAAGATTCTACCTGCGTTTCACTAAACGAAAGTCACCTGAGCATTATTAAACAGCCAACGTCTTCAGTACAAAAAACAATAGCAGCTCCCGATCATTTGCTAAGGTTGTTTGCATATAATGACGTGCTTCGTAAAATAGGAAAACGTTATTTTGAAAAAGAGAAGTATGAGAATGAATTATTCAGAGAGGCAGAAGAGGGCTATGTAGTAAGCCCCATTTCAAGTATGATCGTTCTGGAGAGCAATGCAGATTATGAAAGAACGGGAATAAAAGAAAATGTAAACACAGTTGGAAACGCCGGTATAATTAGTGGTGGTGCGGTTCCTGAGCCGCATGAGTGGTTACTGATTGCATTGACTTTTTCTATGGCGCTGCGTTTTATTTATTTAAAAAGAAAAAAAGAACGTGCAAGCTACGCTGGAAAATAAAATTACTGTTTCCTTGTATGCTAAATACAAAAACTACATTTTACCAGTAGTGGTTTTTGTATTTGCTGTTTGGGTAGTGAAAGATTATTTTGTTTCAGGAATACAACTTTGGTTGGGACTAATTGCAGCTCCGTTTGTTTTTCGGATAAAGCATCCCGGAAAAACTTCTTATTGGTATGCTGCTTTAGCATTGTTGTTCCTTGTTGCGTATTATTTTCTCCCGATTTACCTGTTACTTTTTTTGAGCGTGGGTTGTTTATTCTTTTTTTCAATAGAATCTCAATTTGGAAAAATAGGGATCTTGCCTTTTCTGTTTTTGATCTGCATTTCGCCGGCCTTAAATTATTTTGTAAATGTTTTTACTTTTTCTGTCAGGCTTGAGTTAAGTAAATGCGCGGCATTGATTTTGAACAACGTTGGTTTTGCAGTTGAGAACAAAGGAAGTTATTTTATTATGCCTGACGGATATAGTTTTAGCGTAGATAGCGCCTGTATGGGGCTGAACATGTTTAACACAGGCCTGAGTATGGTGTTGCTTTTGGTTGCCTTTTCTGAAAAAAACACAAAAAAAGAAGCGGGTATTTTTTCTTTACTGTTTGTTTTTCTAATTGCAGTTGTTCTTCTCATCCTTGCCAATCTATTACGCATCGTTGCAATTGTTTTGTTAAGGGCAGAACCTGAAACAATAGGCCATGATCTGATCGGAATGGCTTCCCTTATTTTATACATTTTATTGCCGTCTTACTTTGTGATTTCTTTTCTGAATAAAAAGTTCTGGAAACCAAAAGCAGAAAAAAGCATTTCTTCCAATCCATCATTCAGAATAAACATCCTTATAGCTTTGAGCCTTGGCCTTTGCATTCTTTTTACCTATGTAACAGTGAAAAACAGTATTGCAGAAAAGGTAAAAGACAAAAAACTTATAGGCATGGTTATGCCCGGATTTAAAAAGCAATTTAAAGACGACGGTGTTTTAGAATTCAGTAAAGAAGATGTAGTAATTTATATTAAACCTGCGCATAGAGCTTTAAGCAGCGATCACCCACCCGCTATGTGCTGGCAAGGTTCCGGATTTCAGATAACGGAAATTGAAGAAGCAGCGTATGGAAACTTTACTGTTTTAAAAGCAGTATTGAAAAGAGACAGCTTAGTGCAATATACCGCGTGGTGGTATGATAACGGCAACAACAAAACAAACAGTCAGCTTGAATGGCGTTTTTCCAGAGGAGAACCTTATCGGATTATAAATATTACGACCAAAGATAAGAAGGCGCTGGATGAATTGTGCAGCTTTTATATTAAGCAGAAATTGTTTTGATTTTAGGGTTTCACAAATTTCATTTACTTGGAAACCCTAAGGAGTATAGACCTAATGAAAATGTTAGTAAAATATAAGTAATAATTATAGAAATAGTGTGTTTAGGCATTATGATATTTTTCGCATCATTCCTTGTAACTACTTTATTTGCATATCTATTTATTAACAGAAAAATTAAAACATACAAAGTCATTAGAGGCCATGTCTTTTGCAATATCTGATTATCATACTTATATGTTAGAAAACTCCGAATAGTTAACAAATTAATGTGAAAAAAAATAGAGATAATGCAAGCTACACCGCCTGTATTAAAAGAACTTTTGTTTCCTAAACTAAAAAGTTTTAGTATGATATAATCAAAAACTTTAATAATATTCATTTGGAACTTCTTATAGAAATCCTTGGCAAGAACCGGAAGCTAAACTCTATACCCAATCACCAAAATGTCATCCAGCTGCTCTGCATTCCCCTTCCAGGTCTCAATGAACTCGTCTAAATGATCGTGTTGCTGAGGCATTGTTTTGTGTTTTATGCTTACAAGAATTTCTTTGAATTTTTTTGTCATTAATTTTTTTGAATTGTCGCCGCCAAACTGATCTGCGTAGCCGTCGCTGAAAAGATAAACCGTGTCGCCTTTTTTTAGTTCAACATTGTTTTGAGCGAATTTTTGTTCTTCTGAAGTTAAACCTCCTATGGCATGTTTTGTGGCGCGTATTTCTTCCAACTCTCCTGTTTCTTTTTTTACGATCCACAATGGGCGGTTGGCTCCTGAAAATTCTATGTTTACTTTTTCGCTTCCGTTTTTATGCGCGGGCAAAACGCATAAGCAAAGATCCATGCCGTCGCGGGTAGAATTGTCTTCGCCTGATTGCCGCAACGATTGTTTTACCCCACGGTTTAATTCGTATAAAATTTCTGAGGCCTGCGGAGAAATATCAACTGCGTCTCTTAATTTTTCTGATCCGATCAAACTCATGAAAGCGCC
>JACMLS010000131.1 GCA_014379485.1 Bacteroidia bacterium
AGCAATAAATTTATTTTTAAAAGCACAAAAGAGATCTTCTCTGCTTTAGATTTATCTGTTGTGTTACTTACTTTTCCGTACTGAACGGTTGCAATGCTGTTAGAAACCATCCACACAGATTCTCCCAATGAAACTGCGTTCGAAAAAATTCCCAGCGATTTTTCATTCAGAAAAAAATAGCTCAGGCGCTGGTTAAAAAACTGAATAATGTGTCCGGCCGCATTAATGAACCCGTATTTAATGGCCTGCGTAAAAAATTCAGGAAAAGAGATTTTTGGTGCAGTATCGCGAATGGAAAAAATAAAGAACAGGCCAAGTGAGGCAGAGAAAGCCCAGGCAATATAAAGCGAATACAAATAGTTTTCTGTGGTGGCGGCAGAAAGAACAAACAGTACTTTTAATCCGGCAAAGGCTAAAACAGATTGAAAAAAAATTATAACATTTAGTTTGCCGAAGTGCTGACGACCCGATAATATATTCTGATTAATGGCAATGCATGAATTAAGGAAAGAGAGGCCGGCCAGCTGAACAAATTCTTTCTGATCAATTTGTTTAAGTGCAATAAAAACACAGATCACAATGCAAGAGGTGGCCGCACTCCAGAGATAAGAAGGAAAAAGCATATTGGTGATCTTGTAACGCGACGAGAGGTATACCAACGGTGGCCCGCCAAGCAGATCGCAAAAAATAAGTGCGTTGGAAATAACCACCACGTAGCGCGTACAAATTCCCTTGCCTTCTGCACCCAATGCCTGCGAAAGTAGAACAATGATGAGGAAACTCAGCACTGCGGCCACAATACGGACCCCGAAATTTACTATGATCTGTCTAAACACTTTTTAAAATATCAGTATACACCGAATCGAATTTTTTTGAAATTTCTTCTTTGCTGAAATTTTTTATTGCAAAATTTCTTATTTCTACTTTATTGAAACTGCTTCTTTTTTTACAAAAATCCATCATAGATAAAAGCAGTCCGTCTCCGTCAATGTCATCAAATAAAATACCGTTGCTGCTGTTTACATACTCTTTAATTCCTCCAACGTTACTGCTTAGTACCGGTAAGCCGCAGCTCATGGCTTCGAGTATTACCACAGGCAGATTTTCGTAAGCGCTGTTCAGTACAAGTACATCTGCAGAGTGAAAAAGTTTTACAAGTTCATCTGCCATTGGCCTAAAGTGAAAAGAAATTCTTGCCTTAGGATTCATCATGCGCGAGAATTTTTCAATTTCATGAATGTTTTCTCCGTCGCCGGCCATAATAAATTCTGCCTCAGCGTTTGCTTCTCTATAGACCGAAAAGATGGTTTGTATGATCAAGGGTTTTTTCTGCCGCTCATCAAACGAAGAAAGATGCAGAAATACCGGCCCCGAAGTTTCAGTGCGGAGCGTTAACGAAAATTTTTCTGTATCCACCACATTCGGAACGGGAATGTAATTTCCTTTTAATCCATGCGCCTGCATATTTTCTGCCAGGTGTTTTGTAACCGGGCAAATTACTTTGGCTTGCGCAATTATTTTTTTTGTGAAATATTTTTTCAGAATTCCCCTGTAACTTCCGTCTTCAGGTAAATAGCCGGTCCAGTGCTCAGTAATTACGAGTGGAATGTTGTGTTGTTTTGAAAGTTCTAAGGCAAAAATACCTGCCGGAAAAACAACGTTGAGGTGAATAATATCCGGCTTACCAAACTCTGCTATTATTTTTTCAAATCCTTTTTTGTAAAGACTGCCTATTATTTTTCGCTTTTTCAGTATTGATTTATTTCTTTTATCAAA
>JACMLS010000132.1 GCA_014379485.1 Bacteroidia bacterium
ATAGACTGTGCTGCACCCACAGAAATATTTGGCGCCACAGTATTTGTAGAAACCAAAACTGTTCCTGTGTTTGTACAACCGTTTGCCGGATTTGTAATTGTAAGCGTATATGTTCCGTTTGTATTTACCGTTCCGCTTGCTGCGTTGCTTGGTGTAATTGTTCCGGGTCCCGTCCATGCATAAGTAACTCCACCAGTAGAACTACTTCCTGAAACGGTTGGAGTAGCGGTTGTACAATTAATTGTTTGAGCAGATCCCACAGAAATATTTGGCGCCACTGTATTTGTAGAAACCAAAACTGTTCCGGTTGATGTGCAACCGTTGGCAGGATTTGTAACAGTAAGCGTATAAGTTCCTCCTGTGCTTACAGTTCCGCTTGTAGAGTTGTTTGGCGTAATTGCTCCTGGCCCTGTCCACAAATAAGTAACACCACCTGTAGAACTGCTTCCTGAAATGGTTGGTGTTGATGTTGTGCAATTAATTGTTTGTGCGCCACCCACAGAAACATTTGGTGCGGTTGTGTTTGCTGTAACTAAAACAGTTCCTGTGCTTGTGCAACCGTTTGCCGGATTTGTAACAGTGAGTGTATACGTTCCTCCAACAGAAACAGAACCGCTGGTAGAATTATTTGGTGTAATTGCTCCGGGCCCCGTCCATAAATAAGTTGCTCCGCCTGTAGAAGAGCTTCCGGTAATAGTTGCAGTAGGTGTTGTACAATTTATTGATTGACCCGCGCCCACAGAAATATTTGGTGTGGTTGTGTTTGTACCAACCACAACTGTTCCTGTATTCTGACAGCCGGTTGAAGTTTGTGTAATCGTTACCGTATAAGTTCCGGCAGTATTCACTGTTCCGCTTGCTGCATTGTTTGGCGAAATAGTTCCCGGTCCCGTCCACGCATACGTGACCCCGCTTGTTGATGAAGATGCGGAGACGGTTGGATTGGGTGTTGTACATGAAATTGTTTGCGCGCTTCCCATAGTTAAATTGGGTACAGCGCCAACAGTTAAAGTGTAAGTAGAACTGGAGCTGCAACCGGCCGGATTAATGGTGAGCGTATAAACACCGGCACCTGTTACTGAGGTTGAAGACGCAGCAGGAGAAACAATTGTTGATCCGCCTGGTCCTGTCCATTGATAAGTTGGAGAGCCGGCACTTGTTGTTGCAGTAAGAACTGTTGTTGCAGAACCGCAGGCGTAAGGCGCAGCAGAAATAGAAGCGGTAGGAGGTGCAGCACCTGTAATGGGAGAAATAAAAATATACTGGTATTGAGAAACTCCGTAGCGCGGCGGTGTGCCAACCGGGGCAGGGCAGTTTGTCGGCGGATCCTGGTTAGAATAAACAATGGTAATTGTTTGTATTTTTTGTCCGGCAACACCAACAGAAATTGCCTGGTTTGCACACTGGCCGTTTGTTCCGTTTGCGGTGAGTACTCTTGAGCTGCCCACAACAGTATTGCCAATGGGGCCAACAGTTGTAGCACTTGGCACAACTGCTGCGCTTAAATTATCGGTTGCAGAAATTGTTACTTTATCCTGGTAGTTAACGTAATTGAAAGAGCCGTCAAAGTAAAACGTTTCTGTAACATCGTAAATATTAAACGTTACAGGCGCACAAAGAAAAGTCGGAAAAGTTATTGTTACTGTTATATTGTTATTCCATGCGGCTGTTCCCGCTCCGTTTCCTGCGCCGCTCATTTCTAATCTTAACCCTGTTTGGTTTGCACAATTCTGCGCAATGTTTCCGGCAGTTCCGCTGATGGCAGATGTTCCGCCCGAAGCGCTTTGCCTTACATCAAAAGATCCGCCGCCGGCAGTTGCTTTTGTCATATTAAAAGTGGCAGATGGATTCCAGGTAAGGCCGTTTGTAGGATAGCCGACCCAGGTAAAAGTTTGTGCTTTAGAACAGAAAACCAAAGCCAGAAATGCAAACAGAATTTTTGTGCGGTTTAAAAACATGAGGAGATGTTTTAGGTATTTGTGATCGAAAAAAATTTACGTCAGGGCAATCTCAAAACGCATCAATTGTCTATTGGAAAAGCCCTAAGCAAATTTTGCGAAAAAGCGTGGTTTTGTCAGGGGGGCTGGCACTCTAAATAGGGGGAAATGGAAGGGAATACCTGTTAAAAGCAAGGTTTTGGAGGGCTAAGATCTTTACTTGTGGCGTCTGTTATTCTTGTTTACAAAATGCCTGAATAATTCGTACTTTTCGCATATTATGTTTTTGGAAAAATTAATACAGAAACAAAAGAAATTTATGACTGAAAAAGATGAATTTAATGAACTGGACCCTGAAGAAAAAATTCAGGCAGAAAACGAATTACTGAAACTGAAATTGCAAGCAGAATTCGGAATGGGTAAATTAGAAACTAAAACGGGAGGCGAAATTGAGAACGCTTTTTTAAAACATGTATATGAATTTGAAAAACAATTTGCAGAGAACAAACAGATAAAACTTTATGATTTTATTGGCCGGCCCGAATTTAAAAAAGCAGAAGGTCTCAGTAAAAAAGAAATTTCAGAAGAGTTGCAAAAAATAACTGAAATTTTTAACGAGAACGGAATAGAACTTAGTTGCCTGTGCGAATATGAAAATGAAATGATCTATCGTTTTATTACCGAAGAATTGTTTGAGCATGAAATGGAAGACATGAGAATTTCCGGAATGACCACCCATTTTACTTACGAAGAATTTCATCCGAATCACGATTACGATATCAGGGACCATGCAATGAATTTTATTACCCGCCTGATCAATCACCAATGGGATGAGTTTATGAACAATATTCTGCTGACCAAATCTGTTTCTTATAATGGAAATGTATTTGAAAGAAAACTTTTTGTAGCTATCATAAAGGAATTTCAAAACGCAGAGGGGAAAACAGAATTACTTTCGTTTGAGATTGAATCGGTTGTTTTTGATCTTGAAACAGAAAACGGCACAGCAGAAGGTTTTATAGAATACACGTCAGAAAGATCCGGAAAAATTACTTCGGGCAAAATAGAACTTGGCTTTAAACTGGAGTTTGATTATTGGTGTGTGAGCAAAGTGGTTTTACCGGGGTTTAGTAATTTAGAAAATCAATAATTTGTTGATATGCAGGAATCGAATGGCGAAATAATAATTTATCAAAACGCTGAGGGAAGCGTTAAAATAGATGTGCGCTTAAATGAGGAGACTGTGTGGCTTACTCAAGCCCAAATTGCAGAGTTGTTTGGAAAAGGAAGAACTACTATTACGGAACATATTCAAAACGTGTTTAAAGAGGGAGAATTGGAGGAAAATGCAGTATGTCGGAATTTCCGACATACTGCTGGTGATGGCAAAAATTATGATACTAAGTACTATAATCTGGATTTGATAATATCCGTAGGATATAGGGTAAAATCCAGCCAGGGCACCCAATTTCGTGTCTGGGCTACTCAAAGACTAAAAGAATACATTATAAAAGGTTTTACTTTAAACGATGATCGTTTCAAGTCGGGCAACTCTATGAGCTATTTCAGCGAGTTGCAGGAACGCATTCGGGAAATCCGGATCTCAGAACGATTCTTCTATCAAAAAATCAAAGACATTTATACTACGAGTATTGACTATGACGCAAAAGATGAAAAGACTATTGAGTTTTTTAAAATAATTCAAAACAAATTGCTTTGGGCCATAAGCGAGCAAACAGCTGCTGAATTAGTTTATAGAAGGGTGGATGCAACTTTACCTCTTTTAGGGATGCAATCTCTTGATAAAAAAAACATCAAGTCAGTTAGAAAAACAGATGTAAGCATTGCTAAAAACTATTTGAATGAGGAAGAAATAAAACTTCTCGGTTTGCTGGTTGAGCAATATCTTGCTTTTGCCGAAACTATGGCGCAGCAAAGAACCCCGATGTATATGAAAGATTGGATAAGCCGGCTTGATTCTATTTTACAAATTAATGGAAGAGCGTTGCTTACTCATGCCGGAAAGATCAGTCATGAAAAAGCAATTAAAAAATCTGGCGAAGAATATGATAAATACCAACTCAATAAAAAATCTATTGAGAAAGAGGAAAGTATTAAGGAATTGGAGCAAGATATTATGAAATTGAAAAAAACCACGAAAGACAAAAAAGGAAAATGAGTATTTTTTTCAGAAAATTTAAAATATTGATTCTTCTGTTTTCCTTCCTGGCCAATCCGGCATTCTCGCAATACAATCCAGAAATAAACGCCCTCATTAAAAACGTAAGAGAAGCCTCTTATCAGGATTCTGCGCGTTTGTTTAAAACGGCTGAAGAATCAAAAAGTAAAATAGCCAATTCAGAATTTCCACAGGCTAACGCTGAAATTTTAATTTTTTACGGAAATTATTTTTTCTATGTCAGGAAAATGGAAACGGCAAGGTCTTATTATGAGAAAGCTTTGACCGAAGCGGAGAAATTTAAATCTGACCATCTCATTCAACTCGCAAAAATTCGTTTGGCATTTTATGAATTCGAGCAGGGCAATCCGGCGCAGGCCGAAGAGGAATTGTTACAGCTGTTGGCCGGGGCAAAAAAAACAAAAGATAATCTGAATACCGCAGAATTATTAAATCTGCTCGGAATTGTAAAAGAAGATAAGAATGAAATGAAAGAAGTTGCAAAACTTTATATTGAAGGAACTGATTTGAGCGAAACCAATCACCTGGATTATTACAGCGGGGTTTTCAGAAACAATTTAGGATTGCTGAGGTATGCTACCGGACAAAATGACAAGGCGCAGGAAGATTTTGAAAAGGGTTTGCAAACAGCTATAAAAATTAACGATCAACGCCTTGCTTCTCACATTCGTTTGAATTTGTGTATGCTTTTTATTGCGAAGAATAAGTTTGACGAAGCCCGCTCTAATTTTAACGAAGCGCTTTCCTACTCGCGCAAAAACAATTTGCCTATTGAAGTTTCTGTTTCTTATTTGACTTTGGGTTCCGCTTTTTTTCGTGCAGGTAAAAACGAATTGGCGCTTTCCTATTACGATTCGGCCATTTTTATTCTCAAAAAATTCAGACTTGAAAAAGAACTTACAAGAGCTTACGGGGGAAAAGCAGAAATACTTTTTCAGATGGGCAAAATAAAAGAAGCTTCAGAAATAATAGAACTCGAAAAAACGCTTGCGTTAAAAACCGGAAATCTTGAGGATCTTTCTTCCTATTACTATTTTCAATACAGAAAAAATCAGAACGAAAGCAAATTCAAAGATGCGCTCGAAAATTATTTATCGTATTCCCGTTTGGAAGACAGTATGCGAAGAAATTTAAACAGCAAGATCATAAACGAACTGCAAGGAAAATACAACCTTCAGAAAAAACAAATTGAGCTTGAAAAAGAGAGGTCAAAGTCTTTGGAACTGGAGAAAAAAAACCGCGACGCTGTTTTGTTCAAGTGGATCGCAATCATAGGCGCATTGGGTTTGCTCATTGTAATTTCTGTTTTATTTTATTTCCGTTACACAAAAAAGATCAGGGAAAAGCAGGAAGCATTTTCGCGCCTGCTCATTGAAAAGATAGAGGAAGAACGCAAGCGCATCAGCATGGATCTGCATGACGACATTGGTCAGTCGCTTTCTGTAATCAAATCAAAAATTTCAAAAACAAACGGTGTAAACTCAGAACTTGAAATTGCATTGGGGCAAGTGATAGAGCAGACACGGCAGATCTCGCGCGATCTGTTTCCGGCCTATCTTGAGAAAATAGGATTGGTAAGGGCTGTTGCAACTTTAGCTGAGAGTATACAAAACGTTGCGGGAATTGAATGCAGTTATGAAATTACAGACGAAGTGGAAAAACTTTCGCTCGTTTTTAAAACAAATATTTTCAGGATCATACAGGAGTGTGTGAACAATACCATTAAACATGCTGAAGCAAGCGCTTTAAAAATTCAGATAGAAAAAAGGGGAGAAGAGTTTAAACTATTATTCCAGGATAGCGGAAAAGGAATGAAAGACGTAAAAACTTCGTCAGGACTTGGCTTATTAAGTATGCAGGAAAGAGTTAAGATGATGAAAGGAAGTTTTACATTGGACAAAAAGAATTCTGACAAAGGAGTTAAAATTATTATTAAGTTTACTGCAAGCGCACAGCCATGAAACTTTTAATTGCAGACGATCATCCAATTTTTCGGAAAGGACTTAAAGAC
>JACMLS010000133.1 GCA_014379485.1 Bacteroidia bacterium
GAAAAGCTCCTTTAGATTCAATTGCTCCTTTAAAAAATGTTTCAAATACATCTCTCTTGTAACGGTCCTTATTCGGGTGTTGTTCCCATATCAACGGGTCGGAAGCTACTTTGTAAAGTTTTTCAAAATCCTCAACACTCAAAGGCTGAATTTTAATTAATTCAGTTTGCAATGTTGGTCGAAGATCAAATTCTGAATAATTCATGTTTCTGCATTTTAAGAGCTGCGCCCTGATTATTTATTTACCAGTTTCAACCACTTTTTAATGATAGTTTGTAATGCTTTTTTTTTAGATTTTACATCAGCAAGATCTTTAAACACTGCAATTCTCCTTCCGTCTTTGTAATCTCCTTCCAGTAAACCTGTGGTATCATTTACTTTTGCACCGCTCGGAAAAACGAGCATGATGCGGTTTTTAAAAAGATTAAAAACAATCAGTTCTCTTTTGTATTCTTTAGGATCAGATTCTTCCAACTCTCCTGTATAATAAAAACTCGGGTTGTTCCATTTTATCCGTTCGCCAATTTCTTTGTCTGTACTGAGAATAATTTCTCTTAGCGTTTCAACAGTTCCGGAAATGGACTTGTCAAGTTTTTTTATGTGTGCAGTTACTTGTTCTGAGTCTGTTGGTTTAATTGCTTTTGCCATATTTTTTAGGGTTAAATTTCTGTTTAAAAAATCTTATCTCAATTGTGAACGGGTTCCTGGTTCAGAATATCTTTAATTGTTCTTCCGGGTAGAACCCTGTACACAGGAAAATTTAAAGCGTATTCTTTACACAGGTATTTTATCTTATCATCTATTTGCTCATCTGAATACCTGGACGAAAAATGCCCTAAAATTAATTTGTTGATTGAAATTGTACTTACCCCTTTTATTACATCTTCTAAAGTGCTGTGTTTATTTCCGTGTGTATGAATCTTAGCATCTCCATCTCCTCCCAAAAAAGTTGCCTCATGAATCAGGATCTCTGAGTTATGCCAATTGTCAAAATTTTCTGCCGGAGTGTCGCCTGAATAGCAGAACAGAGTTGTCAGCACTTCAACCAAAGTATTTTCTTTTCCCTGCTCCCTGATTATTTTCACGATCTCGTTTTGCGGAAGTGAAATTAATTCTGGCTTTAATTTTTTCTTTACCAAAACAACTTTATACCCAAAACTTTTATGAATCCCTTCTGCTGCCGGAACGTGATTGTTTTTTTTCGCTTCCACATAAAGATCATCTCTGATCCATGTTTTATCGCCGGCAATTATAGGTTTCCAGATAGTGCCCGAAACGTGCGGATCGAATTTCTTTGAAAAATTTTCTATCGCATAAAAAGAACCACAATCTTTAGGGAAATGTATTATTGGAAATCCTTCTCGTGCGTTGAGCTGATTGAATTGGTGCAGACCTGTTAAGTGATCGCGGTCTGCATGACTAACAAAAACATGATTGATCTTTCTGCTTTTTTGCAGTAATGCAGATGTAATCCCATCTCCCACATCAAATAAAAGTCCTAATTCCTCAATAAAATACCAGGAAGAAAATAAGGCGGTAGAATATCCTGTTATTGTTAAGTTCATGCCGGTTCAAAAAATATTACTTGGTAATGAGATAATAATATGCAAACTCCATTCCCTCGGTAAAAAGATTTCTTTTCACATTCACCATATAAAGTATATTTCCTTTCTGCCTTAAAAAAGTCTGGCTTTCTTTTTTGTCTTCTTTGAAAGAGAAGGTGAGTGCATCTTTGCTTGCTGTTGCATCAAATAATGTTCGGCTGGAAAACAGACTATTTACATATTGATAAATTTCATTGTCAGTATTTAATTTTCCTGCTTTGAGTCCTGCAATAAAATCTTTTGTAGAAGCAATTTCTCCTGCATTAGATGGCTTGGGGTCAAAAGCATCAGCTTTGATCTTTCCTCCAGTGTTTTGCAGCATCAAAGCATAGAATCCATTATCAGTAATTGTTCTTCCTGCAAGTTTATAGGCACAGGCATTTCCTGCGGTAGCGGTATTTCCGGTAGCAATAACTGGTTTTGTTCCTGTGAGATAATTTTCAAGAAACAGAATCTGATCTTTGTCA
>JACMLS010000134.1 GCA_014379485.1 Bacteroidia bacterium
AAACTTTTGAATTTGAAGATGAGATTGCAGCAAATATTGAACTGGATTCTATTAAACGCGATTTTCTTTTAAAAGGCTGGGAAAGTTACGGACCCGGTATTTTACTCTCGGGTTATATTGATGTGGCTGAAGATGCCGGAGACTCTGCAACCATAGTGGTATACATTACCAAAGAATACGATGAGAACGAAGCCATTCCCAGTACTGATCCTAATTTTTCTGATTTGAACGGTTCGTTGGTTTGTTATACATCAAACCTGAGCCTGAAAGTTTTTTTAGATGCGCACGGGCAATACTATGTTTTTTTTCCGAACAAAATAATTGAAGCAAGCGGAGAAAAAACTGTCTTAGCTATTCCAATCCTGTACATGGATGGTGTAGATGTTGCGCAGGGCGAAGCTAAAGTGATCAATATTGAATAACAAGAAATAACATCTGCACAAGATTCAGTATCTTGTACCAAAATTAAATTGCATGACCAATAACGATATACTAAAAAAGCTCAGGGTGGCACTAAAGCTCAGAGACGATGATATTATAAAAATTCTTGCCCTTGTAGATTTCAGGATTTCTGCGAGTGAATTAGGCGCTTTGTTTCGTGCAGAAGACCACCCCAAATACATGGAGTGTGGTGACCAGATCCTCAGAAATTTTCTGAACGGTTTAATCATTCACCTGCGCGGGCCAATGGAAAGAAAAGAACCATCGGAGAGAAAATAATTTTCAATCAAACCCTTTGCAACAGAAAAACTCCATACTCTTTTTTTTTAGCTCAGTTATTTTATTTTTTAGTTTTTCCTGTTCAACACAAAATTTACCTCCTCAAAAATATTCCGTTCAAAAAAAAATTGAATGTAAGAATGGCGCTGTAGTATCTGCACATCCGCTTGCAAGCAAAGCAGGGCTCGACATTTTAAAGCAAGGTGGCAATGCCGTTGATGCAGCCATTGCAACACAACTTGCACTGGCTGTTGTTTATCCGGGAGCCGGCAACATTGGCGGCGGAGGTTTTATGGTGGCCCACTTAAGTAACGGAAAAAATATTGCAATTGATTACCGGGAAAAAGCTCCTGCGGCTGCCAACCGCGATATGTTTATTGATAAAAAAGGCGAACCCATTGAGAAATTATCTGAAGACGGGCATTTGGCCTGCGGAGTGCCCGGAACCATTGCAGGTATTTTTGCGCAAATGAAATACGCAAAACTTCCATTTACAAAATTAATTCAACCCGCAATAGATCTTGCAGAAAACGGATTTATTATTACAGCTAAACAGGCTGAGAGTTTAAACGAATACCAAACAGATTTTATTAAACTGAATAAAACACAAACCGCTTTTACAAAACCGGTATTGTGGAAAGAAGGAGATCTTTTAATTCAGAAAGACCTTGCAAAAACACTGATCCGCATTCGCGATGAGGGACAAAAAGGATTTTACGAAGGAGAAACAGCAAAATTATTTATTGCAGAAATGCAAAAAGGTAAAGGCATTATTACTTATGATGATCTTAAGAATTACAAAGTAGCTGAAAGAACCGCAATGGAATTTGATTATAAAGATACTCACATTATTACTATGCCTTTGCCAAGCAGTGGTGGAATTATTTTACAGCAATGTTTAGCAATGAGCAGCAAAAATAATATTTCATCAATGAAATTTCAGACTGCAGAAAGTGTGCAGCTTATGGTAGAAGCAGAACGCAGGGCTTATGCAGACAGAGGAGAATATCTGGGCGATCAGGATTTTGTAAAAGTTCCGGTAAAAAAATTAGTGAGCCCAGATTATTTGAATGAACGTATGAAAGATTTCAAACCTGGAAAAGCAGGTAACAGCAAAACAACAACACCCGGAAAAATTTCTGAAAGCGAAGAAACAACTCATTTATCTATTATTGACAAAGAAGGCAACGCAGTTTCCATTACCACAACGCTCAACGGAAATTACGGAAGCAGAACCGTTGTAAGCGGTGCCGGATTTATTTTGAATAACGAAATGGATGACTTTAGCATTAAAGAAGGTGTTGCAAATGTGTACGGGGTAATTGGCAACACAAAAAACGCCATTGCTCCCGGAAAAAGAATGCTGAGCAGTATGACTCCTACCATTGTTTTAAAGAACAACAAAGTTTTTTTAATTACGGGCACACCTGGCGGCTCCACCATTCCAACCAGCGTGTTTCAAACTCTTGTAAACATTTTAGAATTCGGCATGGCTGCCGAAGACGCAGTGAACAAACCAAAATTTCATCACCAATACTTACCCGATGAAATTTTTGTAGAAAAAGAATTTGATACCGCTTTAAAGTTAAAACTTGAAAAGATGGGTTACAAAGTAACAGTTAGAATTCCCATAGGAAGAACCGATCTGATAGAAATTTTAAACGGAAAAATAATTGCTGTGGGAGATGATCGTGGAGATGACGATGCTGAAGGGTATTAGTTTACAGTTTAGAATCCCGATAGCTATCGGGATGAAAGTTTGGAAAGTTTTCACCCACACACGTTTGTTCGGGTGTTGTCCACCAGAACTGCGAGGAATAAAATTAGTAATCCCGATAGATATCGGGATGGAAGTTTCGGTATCATATATGGGAAAGAGCGTTATAAAAAATAAAATGAAAACCATTTA
>JACMLS010000016.1 GCA_014379485.1 Bacteroidia bacterium
ACAGCCAATAGTTGTACTGCCACCAATTCTTTTAACCTTGTTGTGGCCCCAAGCCCTACGGTTACTATAAGCGGAAATTTATCTTTTTGCCAGGGAGCAAATACAACCTTAAATGCAACCTCAAACCCTTTTGGAACTTATACCTACTCCTGGTCTACCGGCTCAGCAATTTCATCTGCTTTGGTATCAACCGGCGGAACTGTTTATGTTGTGGGAACAAATAGTACTTCTGGTTGCAAGGATACTGCGACGGTTTCAGTTACTGTTAACCCAAATCCTACCATTGGACTTTCAGCAACAAACAACAATGTAATCTGTTTTGGGTCTTCTGCAACAATAACAGCTACCCCGGCAGGTGGAACGCCTACTTATTCTTACGTATGGACTCCGAATATCGGGTTAACCTCAACAGTAAACACTGCTACTGCAGGAACCTATTCTGTAAACGTTACAGATCAGAATAACTGCCAGGGGTCTGGAAGTATTACTTTAACAGTAGCCAACCCAAGTGTTACAGTCAGTACTACTGATGCAACTATTTGCCCTGGTCAGTGCGATACTTTAGTAGCCACAGGTTCTGCAGGAGTAACTTATGACTGGTCTCCAAACTTTGTTTCAACAAACGATTCTGTTGCCAATTGCCAGCCCGGCACCTACCAGGTGGTTGTTTCAGATGCCAATGGTTGTACTGACAGCGCTTCTGTTACCATTACACAGAATGCGGTACCGCTTGCAGATTTTGATTTTACACCACCTTCTCCGCAACAACCAAATGTTACCATTTACTTTACAGATCAGTCAACCATATCTCCGGGTACAATTGCAACATGGACATGGGATTTTGGCGACGGTGCAGGTTCTTTTACGCAAAACCCAAATCATTCTTATGGAACAGGAGGAACTTTTCCGGTAAGTTTGGTTGTAACAGGAACCAATGGCTGTAAAGACACTATTACACAGTTTTACGTAATTGATGCGCAGGTATATGCCCCAAACATCATTAGCCCTAACGGCGACGGAAAAAATGATCAGCTCTACTTTAAAGGCCTTGAGTTTTATCCGAACAACAAAATTGCCATTTTTAACCGTTGGGGACAGAAAATTTATGAAAAAGACAGTTACAGTAATGATTGGAACGGGGCCGGCCATTCTGATGGAACTTATTATTACATACTGGAAGTTCCGAATGCAAAACCTCAGTCTACATTTACAAGCTATTTTACCATTATCAGGTAAGACCTGTTAAAATATAAATAAATCCCCCCTGAGAAATCTTGTGGGGATTTTTTATTTTTATGAAATGAAAAAAATTCTTTTGTTTCTTTTATTCGGAAGCATTCTAAGTGTTGGAATTGCACAGAACTGCAAACCTGATTTTACAGGCTTTTATTACTATAAAATAAGTGATGACAACTCTGCTGTGCTGCGGTTTTTTGAGAATGGTGAAGTTATTGCAACCACCTCTTCCAACAAGTATGATGAGGTAGAAACTTATTTTACCCTTGAAAGAAAAGACCTGATGTTGCATGGAAAATATAAATGGAAAAAATGTAAATCTTCGTTTAAGGTAAAAGGTGATACGGGAGAGCAGCATTACAATGTAGAAAAAAAAGGAGAGAACATGGTGGTTACTATTACAGACAAGGGAAGCGGAAAAACCGTTACTCAGACTTATTCGTTTTATAATCTTACAAAATAAATTGAAGTTTTTTCTAAAACATATTTTCTTTCTATTACTTTTTTCAGGTTTTATTTCCGGGCAAGACAGCATTACCATTTTAAAAAACATGGATTACCGTTTGGCAGACAGCCTGGCCGTTCACTTTCCGAAAAAAAAATACAAATCAATTACAGAGATCACCGGCCCCCTTACAGATCCGCTTAAAACCCCGCACGAAAAATTCCGCGCAATTTTTAAATGGATTACAGAAAACATTGAGTACAATAAAAGCGGGGCCGCTTTAAAAGACGCAGATAAAATTGTGCGCAAAAACAAAGCAGTTTGCCAGGGCTTTTCTAATCTCTTAAAAGAAATGTGCAACAGTGTGCATATAGATTGCGACACAATTTCCGGCTACACAAAAACAGAAGTAAGAGACATCAATAAAAAATTAAAAAAAACAGATCATGCCTGGAACGCAGTTAAATTGTACGGGCACTGGTACCTTGTAGATGTTACCTGGGCCACCAGTAAATTTAATATTGTATCTAAAAAATTCGAGAAAAATTTTGATGAACATTATTACATAACCGATCCCAAAAAATTCATTCTGGATCATTTTCCAAAAGATAAGCAATGGCAGTTTTTGCCAAAACCAATTACTGCAAAACAATTTACACGCATGCCCTTGTATTACGCTGATTATTTTCATTTCGGTATTGAAGACCTTTCTGTAAAAAAAGGAAAGTTCAAACACAAAAGAAAAAAGCCACTGACCTTTACCTGCACAGCAATCAGCAAAATAGATAACGCATCTATACTTTTAAATTACGACCGCTATTCTATTGACATGAAACTTAAAACCACCAAAAACCCAAACGAGTACACTTTTGATTATACTTTTGCAAAAAAGGGAGATTATGACCTTACCTTGTATTATAACGGGTTGTGCGTTGCAGAATTCCTCATAAAAGTCAAATAAGTCCTATTCCCTTTCGCCTTACGCTCGTCCTTTTCTCTCGCCCTTCGCCCCTCTTGAAGAAAAATTTGTCAAATTCACTAAAATTCCTTTACTTTGCGCTCCCCAAAAAAGGGGTCAATAAATTTTAAAACAATAAGCCATGTCACGTATTTGCCAGTTAACCGGAAAAAAAGCTATCACAGGAAATAAAGTTTCTCACTCAAACGCAAAATCCCGTCGCCAGTTCAAAGTAAATTTGAAAAGAAAACGTTTTTTTGTTCCTGAAACAGGAGAATGGGTTACACTACGTGTTTCTACATCAGCTATCAAAAACATTAACAAAAAAGGAATTTTTGCCTGTTTAAAAGAGGCAAAAGAAAAAGGCGTTCTTGCCGGCTAACCACTCATACTTTTTTGGTATAAATTCTGCATAAACCTTGCTAACTTTACGGCAAGGTTTTTTTTATGCGCAACTTCTTCCTTCTTATTTTCATTTCTCCCCTGTTGTTTATAGGGCAAACAGGCAGCAGTAGTTACGATGATGATCTTCTTCCCCCTGAGTTTCATAAAGGAAGAAGAGAGGCATTCAGACAATTAATGGACAATAATTCTGTGGCCATTTTTTTTACCAACCCCGTAAGGCAAAGAGCCAATGATGTTGAATTTGAATATCACCAGGATCCTACATTTTACTATATGACCGGCTATACCGAGCCAGATGCTGTGCTTATCATCTTCAAAGAAAAAACGATCATAGACTCTTTTGAGACCAAAGAACTTATTTACGTACAACCCCGCAATGCAGACGATGAATCATGGACCGGAAAAAGATTGGGTAAAGAGGGTGTAAAAAAACAACTTGGCTTTGAGTTTGCATTTAATAATAACCAGTTTCAGGACCTGAATCTTGATTTTTCTAAGTTCTCTAAAATTTATTATCCTTATACCTATAACGATGCGCGCGATGATTACAACGATCCGGGAGACGTTTTTTCTTTGCTGAAAACCTTTAATGACCGTACAGAAAAATGTAAGGATAAAAAGGATTACATGGGTTTTTTTAGTAAAGTAAGCGCTTTGCGCGAAATAAAAACGCCCGAAGAAATGAAACTGTTGCGAAAGGCAATTGACATTAGCGTTGACGCACATTTACAGGTAATGAAAAATTTAAAACCGGGTATGAAAGAATTTCAGGCGCAGGCAATTGTTGAGTTCGGGTTTAAATTTGCCGGGGCCGAGTACGAAGGCTACCCTTCTATTTTGGGTGGTGGAGAAAATTCATGCATACTTCATTATGTAACCAACAGAAAAAAACTGAATAACGAAGATTTTTTGGTAATTGATGCAGGCGCAGAATACCACGGCTATACTGCAGATATTACCCGCACTTTGCCCACAACCGGTAAATTTTCTGAAGAAGAAAAAGCAATTTACGCTATTGTTTTAGAGGCGCAGACAGAAGGTATTAAAGCCTGCAAAAAAGACAATATGTTCAGAGCCCCGCACAACGCCGCTGTTGATGTTATTAAAAAACGACTTCTTGAACTGGGAATTATTAAAAAGGAAGATGAATTTATGAAATACTTTTTTCATGGCACCTCCCATTATCTTGGCTTAGATGTTCATGATCCGGGCCTTTACGGGCGTTTAAAACCCGGTCAGGTAATAACAGTTGAACCGGGCATCTATATTCCTGCAGGTAGTCCCTGCGATAAAAAATGGTGGAATATTGGGGTACGGATTGAGGACGATGTGCTGATTACCGATGGCGATGCCGACGTTTTAAGCGGAAAACTCCCGAAAAGCATTGAAGAAATTGAAAAATTAATGGGCGCCCCCAAAACAATCACAATTCCCGGGCAGAACTGATTTCTGGTAATTTCACTCTCATTCGCAAGAAATTCCAAAAAATAATCTGCGAAATCAGTGAAATCTGTGGCTTGGACCGTTTATTTTTTCCTTTTTCTCTCAAAAATTAGGAGTTTTAAATAGAAAAAAACTATCTTTGTCGCCCGAAATTAAGGAAGCATTGTCCTTTTCGGGAAACATTAAAACACAATTAAAATGGCAAGGAACAAGAACAGAATACAGGTGATTTTAGAATGTACCGAGCACAAAGCTACCGGCAGACCCGGAACTTCGCGCTATATCACTACAAAAAACAAAAAGAACACTACAGAGCGTATGGAGTTGAAAAAATACAACGCTGTTCTTAGAAAAATGACAGTTCATAAAGAAATTAAGTAATCAGTTATTAGTTGTCAGTTAACGGTTAAAAGTTAACGATCAAATAAAAACATTAATAAAAAAATAAAATGGCAAAGAAAGTTGTTGCAACCTTAAAAAGCGGAAAAGGTAAAGATTTTACCAAGGTTATTAAATTAATTAAGTCGCCTAAAACAGGTGCTTACGCATTCAGAGAAGAGATCGTTCATAACGACCATATTGCGGATTTTTTAAAATCCAAATAAACCAAATGAAATTATTTTAAAAGCTTCTTTCGCAATCCGGGAGAAGCTTTTATAATTTACAGCCAAAAAGGAAAAAAACGCCAGATCTGAGATATGAGACTTTCAGATATGAGACTGGCGCGAGGAGAGTTTACAGAAGAGTTGAATAGCCGATATAAGATATAAGACTTTTAGATATAAGACTGGGTAGAGAGGCGTGAAAAAAGTAACCAGCAAGCAATAACTGATAACTAACAAATGGGATTATTTAGTTTTTTTAGTAAGGAGAAAAAAGAAAGTCTTGACAAAGGTTTGGAAAAAACCAAGGAAGGATTTTTTTCGAGGATAGCCCGTGCGGTTGCGGGGAAGAGTACTGTTGATGCTGATGTGCTGGATAACCTGGAAGAAGTTTTAATAAGTGGTGATGTTGGTGTTGAAACTACTTTACGCATTATAAAAAGAATTGAGGCCCGTGTTGCAAAAGATAAATTTGTAGGAACAGGCGAACTCAACAAAATTCTTAAAGAAGAAATTGCAATTCTTCTCACAGAAAATAATTCTACTGATCAAAAAGATTTTGTGATTCCCGAAGGAAAAAAGCCGTATGTAATTATGGTTGTTGGTGTAAACGGAGTTGGAAAAACTACTACTATTGGAAAATTAGCGAATGCGTTTAAGAAAAAAGGATTTAATGTATTGCTTGGCGCGGCAGATACGTTCAGAGCTGCGGCTGTTGATCAGTTAACCATTTGGAGCGACCGTGTTGGCGTACAAATCGTATCGCAAGGCATGGGTGCAGATCCGGCTTCTGTTGCATTTGATACGCTCAGCAGCGGGCTTAGCAAAGGCAGCGATGTAATTATTATTGACACTGCCGGTAGATTGCACAACAAAATAAATTTAATGAATGAGCTTGGGAAAATAAAAAAAGTAATGCAAAAAGTTATTCCCGATGCGCCCCACGAGGTTTTATTGGTGCTTGATGCAAGTACCGGGCAAAATGCAATTGAACAGTGTAAACAATTTACAGCCGCCACAGATGTTACAGCGCTTGCTTTAACCAAACTTGATGGCACAGCAAAAGGCGGAGTGGTAATTGGAATTTCTGATACATTTAAAATTCCCGTTCGTTATATTGGTGTAGGAGAAAAGATGGACGATCTGCAGGTTTTTAACCGTGTGGAGTTTGTTGATTCTCTTTTTAAGGAGGAGTAGGCTTCGACAGGCTCAGCCTGACATCTTTGTTAAACAAATAAGAAACATAAGGGCACATGAGAGATCTTTCGTCTCTCTTGATTAAAATAAACTTCTTGATTTTTCGTTATCTTAGTTGTTGAGAAAGAAAAATCCAATGAATTATCCCGCGAAATTTTTATTTATTGTTTTCATTTCAATTATTTTTTCCTCTTGTTCGGATGAAAAAAATAAGACTGAAAATTCCGGAAGCAGGGAACTATTGGCTGACCCTGAAGGTCTGAAAAAAGATAGTTTTATTCTCCAAAAAAAAATTGAGATTGGTTCAGTTATTTTATCAGACACAAACTATGTGGTTCTTTCATATTCATTAGCACCTCCCTGGATTTTTAAAGCTAGAATAGGAACTTCAATTTCAGGTTCCGACATTGTAATAATTGACAGTCTCATCAAAATAGGTGCGAATGAATTCAATTTAAAAAACAAAAAATTCATTGACTCACTCAACAAAACCCTTTATCGTCATTCAGAAAATAAATTTACAGGCAAAGGCTCCGTATTTCCGGATAAATATAAAAAACAGTGTTATCCTTATGTAAATTCAAACGGAGAAACTGAAGTTTGGGTAAATTGTTTTTGCGATGGACCCTGGAAATTTGATTGGCGAAAAGAACCGCTGGGAATGGTTAGAGACGGTGGAAATTGTTTTTTCCAGGTTAAAATCAATCTTAGCAAGAAAACTTTTTCTGAATTCCATGTAAACGACAACGGGTAGTTGACTGCAAATTTAATCCGTCGCATAATTCGCAATACCTCAACCAAACCACTACCCCAAATGGGGGAGATTATTGCACATTTTCGTGCCAATTTTTAATAATTAATGGCAAATAAATCACACTGTCATTAAGCTGCCATTGTTATATTTGTATAAACTTAATCTCAGCAAAAATGTCCTCACAACCTAAAAAGAAAAAATCTCTTCCCCGTCGTATTTTAAAATGGACTGGTATTATTTTTTTACTACTTATTGTTCTTGCCATTCTTATTCCAATAATTTTTAAAGACAAAATTATTCAGTTAGCTAAAGATGAAGCGAACAAGAGCCTGAATGCCAAAGTAGATTTTGGTGAGTTTGATCTTACTTTTCTGAGTTCTTTTCCTACTCTTAAATTTAAGATAGACGATGTGAGTGTTGTAGGGATTGATAAGTTTAAAGGAGATACTTTATTGGGAATAAAACATCTTGAAACAGATGTTGACCTGATGAGCGTTATTGGCGGAGATAAATATAAAATAGAAGGCATTTCTATTGAGAATATGACTGTACTTGGAAAAGTGCTTGCAGATAGTTCTGCTAATTGGGATATTACCAAACCATCTATTGATACTGCAACTGGCGCGCCTGATACCGCTGCAACAAAATTTAAATTAAGTCTGAAAAAACTTGAATTAAAAAACACAAGAATTGTTTACGACGATGTGCCGGGCGCAATGAAAGCGGCGCTTGAAGGTTTTGATTTTACCATGAGCGGAGATTTTACGCAGGATAATTTTTTAATGGAGATCAATTCTGAAATTAAAAAATTAAGTTTTTCTTATGGAGGAATTCCTTATGCAAAAAACATCAACACAAAAATTAAAATGAACCTGGACATGGATATGCCCAACATGAAATTTACGTTTAAAGAAAATGAATTTGGTCTGAATGATCTTGCTTTAGGAATTGATGGCTTTGTAGCCATGCCTAAAGACGATATTGATATGGATATGAAATTTTTGTGCAAGAAAACAGAATTCAAATCCATTCTTTCATTAATTCCCGCAGTGTATTCTAAAGATTTTGCTTCAATACAAGCAAGCGGAAAACTTGCGTTGAACGGATATGCAAAAGGAACATATAACGATAAAGTAATGCCTGCGTTTGGCGCCCATTTAGAAATTGCAAACGCCATGTTCAGATATCCGTCACTTCCAAAATCAGTAAACAACATTAACATAAAAGTAGATGTAGAAAACCCGAACGGAAATCCGGATGCAACTGTTATTGATGTAAGTAAATTTCACGTAGAGATGGCCGGAAATCCGGTTGATATGAACATGCATGTAACCACACCGGTTTCTGACCCTAATTTAAAGGGAGAAGTAAAAGGAAAAGTTATACTTGCAAGTGTAAAAGAATTTGTTCCTATGGAAAAAGGAGATGAGATGAATGGCGAAATTGCTGTAGACGTAAAAATAGACGGAAGAATGTCTCTCATAGAACAAAAGAAATACGAAGAGTTTAAAGCTGCAGGAACTGTAGAAGTGACCAAAATGAATTACAAGACCACTACCCTGCCCTACGAGGTGCTGCTCAATTCTTTGAAAATGAATTTTACTCCGCAGTTTGTAGAGCTTACTGCCTTTGATGCCAAAATGGGAAAATCTGATGTAAGTGCAAACGGAAAAATTGAAAACTTTATGCAGTACATTTTTAAAGATTCACTCATCAAAGGAAATTTTGCAATGAAGTCTAACCTGATGGATCTTAACGAACTTATGTCATCACCGGCAGGCGCAACACCGGCTGCAACACCAGTGCCCGCAGATACAGCCGCAATGACTGTAATTCCGGTTCCGGGCAATATTGATTTTGTTTTAAATTCAACAATCTCAAAATTACTTTATGATACTTATGATATAAGCAATGTTGCCGGAAAAATTGTGGTAAGGAATTCGCGTGTTGACATGACCGATCTTAAAATGAATTTGCTGGACGGCGCTATGACCATGAGCGGTTTTTACGACACAAAAGACGTGTCGAAACCAAACGTAAGACTAAATCTGAACCTTGCAGACATTGATGTGCAGAAAGCTTACAACACTTCAGAAGCGTTTAAAAAAATGATACCCGCCGGAAAATCTGCAAAAGGAAAATTCAGCTGCACCCTAAACGATTTTGTGAGTAACCTTGACCAGGGAATGATGCCGGACTTTAATACTTTAGCTGCCAATGGAATATTTAAAACAAATATGATTGAGGTGGAAGGCTTCGCACCTTTTGTAAAACTGGCCGAAGAATTAAAAAACGATAATTTCCAGAAAATAAAATTCGAAAAAGTAGTGGCTCCTTTTCAAATTAAAGATGGCCGCATATTTTTGAATGATACTGTAAGAACAAAACTAAAAGACATTGGTGTAAAAATTACAGGTTCTACAGGTTTTGACCAAACCATTGATTACAAATGGAAAATGGATATTCCTACAAAAATGCTTCCTGCACAGGCAACGGGCGCGCTAAACAACCTTATTTCGCAAGCAAACAAAAGCGGAGCCAAAATAAATTCTTTGGGCGATAAAGTAAATGTGACTGCACTTTTTGGCGGCACCGTTACCAAACCAACCATTAAAACCGGGTTGAAAGATGTTGCAAAGAGCGTGGTAGAAAATGTTAAAGAACAAATTACAGAAAAAATAAAAGAAGTAAAAGATTCAGCGATTAAAGTGATAAAAGCCACAGTAAGCGAAGAAGTAGATAAAATTATGAAAGACGCTCAACAACATGCAGACAATATAAAAGCAGAAGCAGCTAAACTTGCCGAACAAACAAAAACAGAAGGTTATAAAGCGGCAGACGATCTGGAAGCACAGGCAAAAGGTCCGTTCGAAAAAATTGCTGCAAAGAAAGGTGCCGAAAAATTAAGAAAAGAATCAGATGCAAAAGCTCAGAAAATAAATGACGAAGCAAAAATAAAATCAGATAAAATAATGGAAGAAGCCAAAGTAAAAGCTGATAAGGTAAAAAATCCTTAAGGGCAAATGGCTTCAATTTTCGGACATGCCGCTTTGGGTTTTGGGCTGAGTAAGATCTCTCAGAAAAAAACAACCGGTACAATTATTTTACTTTGCATTTTTTGCACTGTAATTCCTGATGCTGATGTACTGATGTTCTTTTTTGGAGTGCCTTACGAATCTGCTTTTGGCCACCGGGGATTTACGCATTCCATTTTCTTTGCCCTTGATCTTGGATTGCTGATCAGCCTTTTGTTTTGCAGAAAAAAAAATTATTCCATTCAAAAAAGAATCGGCTTTTTTCTTCTTTTTTTTATCTGCACGCTTTCTCATGGATTATTAGATGCCATGACAACAGAGGGAGGACTTGGGGTTGCCTTCTTTTTTCCATTCGATAATTCGCGATACTATTTTCCATTCAGGCCAATAAGAGTTTCTCCGATTGGGGTTTCTGGTTTTTTCAGCAAATGGGGATTAGCGGTTTTAAAAAGTGAGGCGATCTGGATCGGAATTCCTTCTTTGGTTCTGGTAATTATTAGAATGATTATAAATTTTTTTACCAAAAAAGAAACGGAGAAAGATCTTTTGTCTTCACAGAAATAAAACCAGAAAATTAGTTTCGGATTTTCACTTCATTGGCTTACGGTCGTCAATCCCCCTCAATTTTTTCTTCGAAAAAATTTATCC
>JACMLS010000135.1 GCA_014379485.1 Bacteroidia bacterium
ACACTAATGCGGTTTGAACTTGCCAACGGTAAAAGAAACGGAACTTTTGAGTTTTTGAAAAAAAACAAGACCTCAGGTATTACAAACAATTTCGAAAAATCTTTTTTTAAACAGCCAAAAAACAAAGACAATTATATTATTGCCCATTTCAATAACGGAGAGCTGAACGGAAACCTGAAAGAATACAAGGCAGAAAAAAAAGTTTACCTCGAGTCAGGAAATTCTCCTGAAAACTCAATTGTAGAAAACAAGGTGCGTACCTTTTTATACTGCAACGTAAATTATACCAACGGAAAACTTAACGGCCCTTACAAAACTTTCTATGTAAATTCCAATCTGCGCATTAGTGCAACATTACAAAACGGAGTGCCCGACAGTCTTTTTGAAAATTATTACGAGAACGGAAAAACTGCCATTCGTTGCAATTTTAAAAACGGAGGTTTTGATGGTGATTACGCTGAATATAATGATAAAGGAAACAAAACTCTTGAGGCTCGCTTCGAAAACAATAAATTACACGGCAGTTACACGGAGTTTTTAACTAATGGAAAATGTGCTATGAAAATTAATGCACTCAATAACATTATTAAAACCAGAAAAGTTTTTTTTGCCGACAGTTCTTTGCAGGAAGAATTGATTTTTGATGGAAATTCTGAGGCAGAGTTTTGTTTGGCTTTTACAGGCACTTCCAACTCTATAGAACAACTTTTGAGGAAAAACAATTCAATTACCGGTGGAGAAAAAATGTTTGCCTCCTGCAGATCTTTTTATGAAAACGGCAAAATTTTGTACGAAGGAAAAATTTTAAAAGGAAAACCATCAGGAAACTGGAAGTTTTACAATGTTGCAGGAGTTCTTATTAACGAAGTAACATTTAAAGACACCAGTATTCTCTTTGAAGGCGATGTTTTGCCCAAACAATTTTTGGGAACACTTACAGGATATTTTAATAACGGAAAAAAACGCTGTACGGCTTATGTTTATGAATGGGAAAGCGGATACGATTGTACTGTACACCAGGATAAAACAAAATTTAAAGTTGTTTTTGAAAATACCTGGGCCTTTGAAGGAAAACAAGTAATGAAAAACGGAAATGGAAAGGGGATAATATACGATGAGAACGGATCAAAAATTTCTGAAGGGCAACTCCTTTCGTATAAACCCGAAGGTGTCTGGAAATTTTACGATCCCAACCAAAAAATAAATGCAACAGGTAAGTTTATTAGTGGCGAAAAAGAAGGCCTTTGGTACAGCGGCGATCTTGAGAACCTGAATTTTGAAGACGGCGCTTGTTTTGACCCCGCAGACAAAGCGGCCAAGCAAAAAATAGAATACAACAAGTCTGTACTAAAATTCAGAACAGAAATTTACAGAAACGGCGTTTTACTTGAGTCAGAAAATTTTGAAAGTGATCTGAACAAAAACAGGAAGAAGGAAAACTAATTACTCTTGCGGCGGGACGCCGGATGAAGAACTCTTCGCGGGACGCTCAGAGTGCGCCTTGCGCGTTGCTCTTCGAGCGTCCCGCGAGAAGAACTTCAACCGGGCCTCCGGCCCCAATAAAATCTGCTTTAAATTTCCTAACTTAGTTTTCTAACCAAAAAAACTAATCATGAAAAATTTTAATTCAACATCTTTTTTTAAAGCCTGCAGCGGTGTTGCGCTTGTTCTATTTGCCTGTTCCGCAGTTTTTTTTTCTGTGAGACCGGCGCAGGCTTCTCCGCAGAATTTTAATCAGTTCTCAAAAACCAATTTGCCGGTGGGGAATGGTAAATATAATTTAACCTATTCAATTGGTTCTGATGGAACAAAATTCTATTGGCACATGGTGGTTTTTAATACTGAAACAGGTGGCTACTCAGCTTTTAGCTGGGACCGCGATAACCAGAAATGGACGAAACTTTTTAAAGAGAATACAAGCTTGCCTGAATTGCCCTAAGAGACTTAAACTTCAGCCCTCTGAAAACCCCTTTGTTTTTACCGCAGAATTTTTTACTGTTGTTTTTGCATTCAAGTAACTCATAATACAAATAAAAATTTCTACATTAGTTTTCTTTTCCCATTACACTGAACAAAAAAAATGAACCATTACAATTTAATAGAAGAAAAATACAATAATGTAATTAGCGGAAGTGAAAACTCAATGAATTTCTATTCGTTGTTATGGCCCAGATGGCTTTACTTTGTTCCCGAAGAAAAAAAACAGGCTCTTGTATGGTCAGAACAAATTTCTGAAAATAAGGAGCTCGAGACTGCCCTCCACCAGTTAACACTTACTGTGCGCAGTGTTTTTGGTTCTGATTTTTCTGACGGAATTTTGAGAGGAGGCCCCTTGGTTGAAATTTTTACTTCCTTTAATGACCCCGGCTGCATAATGACCACTGCAACTTTATTGGGAATGTCTTACAGATCTATTGGCCAATTGGATAAAGCACAGGAATTTATACAGCTTGCACTCAGTCACTCAGAAAAACTTAGTCCAAGCAACCCTCACGAATATTATCAGCGGGTAACATTCTACCAGGCCGCAGAATTATGTGCGCATTTTAAAAACAACGAAAAAGCCATTGAGTATTATTCAAAGGGTTTGAATTTTGTTTCAGACAACCCCGATTTTTCTGCAAGATTTTTAGCCGGCCTAGGTACTATTTATATGAATGAATGTAAATGGGAGCAATCGCTTCAATACCTGGAGAAAGCAAAAGAAGCAATTGTTGGAACTGAAAATTTTATGCTGGTAGCAAAAGTTTTGTCTGATCTCGGTGTCTTTTATTATAAACAAAACAATTTTGAAAAAGCATTGCAGTACCACGAAGAAGGATTAAAGATCAGGATAGAAAATAACCTCGTAGGTGCTGTCATTACAAGTTACATTCAATTGGCTGAGATTTGGCTAGAACAAAATAAAACAGAGGAGGCGACCCGTTATGGCACCATGGCGCTTGAGCAGGCAGAGAAATTAAATGTGCAGATAAAATTATTCGAAAGCCACCTGGTTCTTTCTAAAATTTATGAAAGATCTGGTAACATTGAAAAAGCATTTGAGCATTACAAAAAATATACACAGTGCAAAGAAAAAGTTCATAGCGAGGAATCCATCCGGAAAATGGAACAGCTGAACAGCAGCCACAAAATAGAGTCTATGCAGCAGGAAAAAGAAATTTTCAGGTTGCGGAATGTGGAATTAAAATCTGCAATGGAAGAGATAACAGAAAGTTTTCGTTATGCGAAAAGAATTCAGAAAGCCATACTTCCCTCTGATAAAACGGTAAGTGAATGTTTTCCCGAAAGTTTTGTTTTGTATAAACCAAAAGACATTGTTGCCGGAGATTTTTATTGGATGGAAGAAACAAACGGAACAAAGTTTATTGCAGTATGCGATTGCACCGGCCATGGAGTTCCGGGCGCAATGGTGTCTGTTGTTTGCCATAACGCATTGAACCGTGCGGTACGTGAGTTTAAACTTTCTGATCCTGGAAAAATTTTAGATAAAGCGCGCCAACTGATCATTGCAGAATTTGAAAAAAGCGAAGAAGATGTAAAAGACGGAATGGATGTTGTGTTGTGCGGAATAAGAGAAGAAGTAATTTATTTTTCAGGAGCAAATAATCCGTTGTGGTTAATTGCTAACGGAATGGTTACTGAAATAAAAGGATCAAAGCAACCTGTTGGCAAACACGTGAACAATTTTCCGTTTGAAAATCACATTGAATATATTCAAAAGGATACTTGTATTTATCTTTTTACCGACGGATACGCAGATCAGTTTGGTGGCGAAAAAGGAAAAAAATTCAGGTACAAGCAATTGCAGGAACTTCTTTTGTCTGTACATAAACTTCCAATGAAAGAACAACACGAAATTCTTGAAAAAAGATTTAATGAATGGAAGGGCAGCCTTGAGCAGGTTGACGATGTTTGTATCATTGGAATAAAATTATAAATTTTTTTTATCTTTGATTCTCATTTCATTCTTAATGTTTATGGACCGTAAAATTTTTTTGCTTCTTGTTCTTGTTGTAAGTTCATTCTCATCTCAGAGAATTAGTGCCCAAACTTCATTTGAAGGAATGCTTGAATTCAAAAGAACTGAAGGAACTGTTACTAAGAAATACTGTTATTTTGTAAAAGGAAAAAAGGTGCGGATTGTAATATACGACCCCGCAAAAGATAATCGTTTCGGTAAAGGAACCGATACCTCCACCGTTATCCTGGATCTCGACTCGGGCACTATTATTTCTTTAATGCATGAGCGAAAGCTTTGGGTTGTAGTTGAGCCAAAAAAAGGTCCTGTTACGCCCGAAGTAAGTAATTTTTCTGTACCGACCTCTGTTCCGTATGAAGACCCGAACTTTGCAGGGAACAAAAAGATTGCCGGACAGACTTGCAGGGGAATAGCGGTAGTACTTAAATCAGAAAACACAAAAGTATTCTACTGGCGGGCTGATGAAAAATTCGATTTTTTTAATGCAATGATGGATCTGTTGCGGAACAAAGAATTTTATCCCGCATATTATAAAGCCCTAAATGAACCCAAAGGTACTATGCCTTTTATGATTATTAAAAAGCAAGCGGACGGAACTGAAACCAGCAAAATGGAACTGATTAAATATGAAAAAAAAGTCATTTCCGATTGGAATTTTGAAATTCCTGCCGGGTACGTAAAATTCGGCCAGTAAACCCTGATCGCTGCTGGGGTTTTATGCTTTTTCTTTATGGAAATCCCCCTTTTTCTGCATCTGAATACTAAGAAACAGATTCTGCCCGTTTAAATTGCAGAATTTGTATCGGTAAACCTTCAAAAAACAATAAAATGAGTTCAAACATTATAGCCCTTTGCGGATCACTTTTAATTGCTGGCACTATTGTGGTGGCTACAAAGTCCGCAGCTGTTTCAACAAAACAGGAAATAAAAAACGAAACTTCTGTAAGCGATTCTAAAGCATTTTCTAAACTTCTGATAGAAGACAGCAATTTTGTTTTACCAAAAAGTACTGCAAAATTTCCAACCATCCTGATAAAGAATAAAGAAGGAGATACTGCCTCTGTACCAATGAGAATGAGCAGGGTTAAAATGGATGTAAAGGTTACTGGCAATATTTCTACCACCACTTTAGATATTACGTATTGTAATGATCTTGACAGGATATTGGACGGACAATTCTGTTTTCCGTTGGGCGAAGGACAAAGCATTTCTTATTTTGCTTTGGATATGGATGGAAAATTAAGAGAGGCAAGCGTGGTAGAAAAAGCAAAAGGAAGACAAACCTACGAATCAGTTATCCGCAGAAAAATAGATCCGGCATTGCTGGAGTGGACAGCCGGCAACAATTTTCGCGCAAGGGTCTATCCTATTCCCGCCAAAGGATGTAAACGCGTAATAGTAGGGTTTGAACAGGAATTGATTCCCACCGGAAAATCTTATGTTTACTATCAACCGCTTTTGTTCGATAAAAAACTCGAAGAATTTTCTGTAAGAGCAGAAGTTTTAAATCAAACCGTTGCCCCCAAACAATTAGACGAAAACGGAATTCCGTTGAAATTTGAAAACAGCAACCAGGGCTGGACCACAGAAAAATCATTTACTAACTATCAAACCAATCAGCCCCTTGCATTTGAAATTCCGGCAGGTGGAACTGCACGCAATGTGTTTACAGAACAAACTGATAAAGGAAACGTGGTTTTTTATGCAAGCCTTTTTCCAAGAAAATATAAAGCAGAAAAAAAATTCCCTGCAAGCATCTGTGTTTTGTGGGATGTTTCCAACTCATCCGACAAAAGAAATTTAAAAGCAGAAATTAATTTATTAAGCGCTTACATTAAAAAAACAAAGGCCACAAAAATAAATCTTGTTACTTTTTCTAACGAAGTAGTTTCTAACGAAGAGCTGAACATTGCCACCGGAAACACTTCTTCGCTTACAGAAAAAATAGACAAACTTATTTACGACGGCGGCACACAATTCGGCGCATTAGATCTTTCAAAATACAAAGCAGAAGAATTTGTTTTGGTAAGTGATGGTTTAAGTAATTACGGAGAAAGCGAAATAAAAACCGGAAGAATTCCTGTACACGTTCTTTGCTCATCTCCCTTAAGCGATTACTCTTATCTGAAAGGAATTGCACAAAGCACAGGCGGAAAATTTTTAAACATGCAAAACATGGATTCTGTTACTTGTATGGACCAGTTGAGTAACGAAGAATATCATTTCATTTCTGCTGAGTATGATAAAGGAATGATCAATTCTGTTTATCCGTCTATGCCGCAGCCGGTGGTAAAAAACTTTTCTATTTCAGGTGTATTGGAAGGTTACAGTGCAGAGATCACTTTAAATTTTGGAATTGGAACCAACATTCTTCACAAAGAAAAAATAACGGTTACTAATGATGCAAAAGATTACAAGGGAATGGTTAAAAAAATGTGGGCGCAGAAAAAATTAGGCGAGATGGATATTTTTTACGAAAAGAACAAAGACGAAATAACTTCTTTAGGAAAACAATACGGAATTGTAACACGCAACACTTCTTTACTTGTGTTAGACAGGATTGAAGATTATATTGAACACAAGGTAGAACCAAAAGACCCGGAATTAAAAAAACAATATTTGGCAAGTGTAAACCAAACTAAACAAGCGTGGCAAGAGCAACAGGCCGCGCATCTAACGCAGGTTGTAAGTGATTTTGATGAATTGAAAACATGGTATGGAACGAATTATGTTTATAAAAAACCTGTTGGTGTTTCAAAAGACGGTGCTTTCGCAACAGGAATGGCTATGACAGATTCTACTGTGATATTAAATAGCAATAATATTTCAAACGCCACAACAACCTATACAGTTAACGTTACTGATGCGAATGGCGCGGTTAATTTTACTTCGCCACGAGTTGCAAACGAGGCAACAGAACTTGAGAGCGAAAAGAAACTGGCTGAAGAGGTTACTTTACTGGCCAAAGAAAAAGAAGAGCCAGGTTTTGGTCTTCGCGGTTCAAGAGGGAATTTAGGTTTTGATATTGAAGGGAAAAAAGCCGACATAAAATTAAATGGCTGGAATCCGAATGCGCCTTACATGGTAGAACTTAAAAAAGTTCCTGCTACAAACGCTTATTTAAAATACATTGAGCTTAAGAAAAAATACTCGTCGCAACCCTCTTTTTTTGTGGATGTGAGCGATTATTTTGTAAAGCTGCAGGATAAAAAAATTGCATTGCGGGTACTGAGTAATATTGCAGAATTTGATTTAGAGAACCACCAATTGCTGCGCGTACTTGCACACCGTTTACAGGAAATGAACGAAAATAAAATTGCCATTTCTGTTTACCAGAAAGTACTAAAGATCCGCGAAGAAGAACCGCAAAGCTACCGCGATCTTGGTTTGGCTTATGCGCAAAACAAAGAATACCAGAAAGCGGTTGACATGCTTTGTAAAGTGGTTAACCGTAAATGGGACAGCCGTTTTCCATCTGTAGAAGCCTTTGTTGCCTGCGAGGTAAATGATATTATTGCAACAAGCGGGCAAACTTTGCAATTAGATTCGTTAGACAAAAGATTAATTAAAGCAATGCCTTGCGATGTGCGTGTGGTGATAAACTGGGATACCGACAATTGCGATATGGACTTATGGGTAACCGACCCGCACCAGGAAAAATGTTTTTACAGTTATAACTTAACACAAAGCGGGGGCAAACTGAGCCGCGATTTTACAGGCGGCTACGGGCCAGAAGTTTTTATGATCCGCAAAGCAACGGCAGGCAATTACAAAGTGCAGGTAAATTACTATGGAACAAATAACCAGGGCTTAACCGGCCCCACCACTGTGCAAGCAGAATTGTACACAAACTGGGGCAGACCCAGCCAAAGCAAAAAAGTAATAACCCTGCGCCTTACTGACAGACAAGAGGTAATTGACATTGGCAGCCTCGCTTTTACAAAATAAATCTACGAATAACGAATATTACGAATCTAGTTATGCACTGATTACACCAGATTCGTAACATCCGTAAAAAAATCGTTATTCATGGATTTTACGAATAGTCGTCTCACACCATCATTTGGTCGGGTTCTGATTCGTAACATTCGTAATTTTATTCGTTATTCGTAGATTCCTTTATTTTTTGTAGGTTTGGTATAATAATTGCAAAACCTATTAAAAAAACCCATTCTATGAAAAAAATTACTCTTTTGCTTTCTGCTTTAATGTTAAGCGGTATGGCAATGAAAGCCCAGGTGTATATGTGCAAAGAAACCAATGTTACTTTCTTTTCTGCCACACCAATGGAAAATATTGAAGCCAAAAACAAATCTGTTGAGGGCGCCATCAATACAAAAAACGGACAAGTACAGATCAAAGTTCACAACATTGGTTTTGTGTTTGACAAACCTTTAATGCAGGAACATTTTCATGAAAATTACATGGAAACTGTAAAATATCCGCACGCTATTTTAAAAGGAAACATTGTAGAAACTGTTGACTGGACAAAAGACGGATCTACTGATGTTACTGTTAAAGGCACTATGGAAATGCATGGCGTTAAAAAAGACGTGGTGGTAAAAGGAAAAGTTGTAATTGCCGGCGGCAAGATCAGTATTGAAGCAAAATTCCCGATCAAAGTTGCAGATTACGGAATTAAAGTTCCGAGTCTTGTTATGAAAAACATTGCAGAAGAAGTGCAGGTTACAATCGTTTCTAAAATGGAACCATTGCCTCCTAAAAAAACAAACTAATACAATTTAAAATTTTCGCAAAAAAAACCCGTTCCAAAAAAAGAGCGGGTTTTTTTGCGAAAAATAAAAGAAATTACCTAAAAGTATTAAGCTGGTTTTTTAAACAAACAGTATTTAATCTTCTCACCTTTATCCGTAAACAATTTTTCGTAATGGGTTGTAATTTGCACCAGTTCATCTCTGCCTGCCGGTACATTGTTGTAAAGGTCGTTAGTAGATTCTAGTTTTTCCCAACCAAATGCTGCAATGTTCTCTAAAGAGTATTCGAATAAACTCGTGCTGTCTGTTTTTAAATGCAACAGTCCGCCCGGTTTTAAAAATTTGTTGTAGCGGTTTAAAAATAAATTGTGCGTTAATCTTTTTCTTACCCGCGTTTTTTGAGGTTGCGGATCAGGAAAAGTAAGCCAGATCTCATCAATTTCGTTTTCGGCAAAACAACCTTCAATAAACTCTATCCGGGTTCTGACAAATGCAACATTGCTTAAATTTTTTTCTATAGAAGATTTTGCGCCGGTCCAGATGCGGTTTCCTTTTACATCCACACCAATAAAATTCTTATGCGGATTTTTTTCGGCAAGGCCCACAGAGTATTCTCCTTTTCCGCAACCCAGTTCCAATAAAATGGGGTTTTCATTCTTAAAAAAATCCGTTTTCCATTTTCCTTTGTGAAGCAATCCGTTCTCTCTTTCTCCAAAAGCAAGAAAAAAACAATTCGGAAAACTCTCTACTTCTGCAAATTTCTCAAGTTTATTTGGCATGGCGCGAAAGTACGAATTTTCGTTTGCAATTTAATGCGACAAAAAAAATCGGTTAAGTTCTTTCGTTACGACTTTGCACCATCACGTGCAACTCAATCAATCCTCACCCCAATCACACACACATCGTCAATCTGTTCAAGACTACCCTTCCAGTTCTCGAACGTGTGATTCAGGTGATTTTTCTGATCCAGCATAGGTAAACCTGAGTTGGCAAGCAACACTTCTTTAAATTGCTTGTACTTGAATTTTTTTTGCTGAGGACCGCCAAACTGATCTGCAAGCCCATCAGTAAAAATAAAGATCTCATCGCCTTTTTTTAATTCGAGCTCGTGACAATGAAAAGGTTTGCTTTGTTCTTCTAAAAAAGTTCCCACAGGTTGTTTGTCTCCTTTAGTTTCAGTTAACGCCCCGTTGCGAATTAAATAGTAAGGGTTGTTGGCTCCTGCAAAAAATAATTTTCTGTTTGTGTTTTGCGGTGTGGGTTTGTCAATAACGATCATTGACACATCCATTCCATCTCTCACCTTACTATCACTCATTCTTTGTCGTAGCGTTTCGTTTACCAGTTCATTCAATTTGTCTAAAATTTTTCCGGGATCGTTGAGGCCAAATTCATTTACACATCTTACCAAACTGCTATGGCCAACAAAACTTACAAATGCGCCTGGTACACCATGGCCAGTACAATCTATTGCGGCAACAATTACTTTTCCGTTTTCTCCAGGGTGTTTTGCTTCCATTTCGTAGATCCAGTAAAAATCTCCGCTCACAATATCTTTGGGTTTGTACAAAATAAAATGTTCTCCTAAAATGTTCGTTGCCTTACCTGTAGGAAGTATGGCTTCCTGAATGTGTTTTGCGTAACGAATGCTGTCTAACATTTCGTTATTCTTATGCTCAACAATTTTTTTCTGCGCTTCTACTTCGCTTTTCTGCAAAGAGATTATTCCGTTGGCTCTTTTCTTTTGCCGGTATCCTCTCAAAATAAAGAACAACATAATCATAACAAGCAACAAAGCAATTCCCGCACTCAGCAACATCATGTTTTTGCGGTTGTCTTTAATTTCAGTTAATTCTTTTTCTTTGTGAAGTAATTCAATTTCCTTATCCTTTTGCCCGGTATCATACAAGCCCTGCATTTGTGCCATCCGTTCTTTTGAAGCGGCGTTTTCAAGCGAATCGCTTATGTCAATAAATTTTTTATGATAAATAAAGGCGTTTTTATAATCGCCCATAGATTCGTAAATGTTTGCAAGACCGCCGTAACCTTCGCGCAACCAGTCTTTGTAATCTGTTTCAATAGCAATCTGCAAGCCTTCGTTAAAATATTTTAAAGCATTCACATAATCTTTGCGGTCATTATACACCTCCCCAATGTTTCCCAAAGAATTTGCCATTCCTTTTTTCTGATTCATTTCTTTTTTTAATGAAAGAGATTGATTGTAATATGAAATTGCTTTGTCATAACCCGCATCATCTCCGTTCTCTTTTGCCATGTCATGATACATTCTGCCAATGCTGTTAAGCACAAAAGATTTTGTTCTTTTATTTTTTGAGTCTTCGCTCACTTTAAGCGCCTCGTTATAATACTTCAGCGCTTCTTCATAATTTTTTTTAGAATGGTAAATGATGCCTATGTTAGAAAGAATTCCGGCCTCGTCTGTCTTTCTGTTTAAATTCCGCGCAAGCAAAAGTGCTTTGTTATAAAACTCAAGTGCCTTATCAAACTGATGGGTACTTTGGTAGGCGGCACCTATATTTCTCATCAGGTTAATGGCGTGTATATTATCGCCAACCTCCATGCAAATTTTTAAGGCTTCCAGATCATTGTCCAAAGCGCTTGCATAATCTCCGTGTTGAGAATAATGTTGCCCGAAGAAAGATAAATAGCCTATTTTTCCTTTTTTAAAGTCTAAACTGTCAGAAATTTTTTTGGCTTCTGCACTTAGTTCAAATGCTTTTTTAGATTCGTTTGCGTTGTAGAGTATAATAGCAAGGCGGTTAAGTGTGCCGGCCCTGTCAGTATCTCGTTTTGTAATTACCTTAAGGCGTTCTGCTAAAGAATCAACATGTTTTTTTGACTGAGCAGGTGCAGTCAGAAAAAATAAGAAGGAAAAAAAACAAAAAAGAAATCTCTTCATATCAGATAAAAATACGAAAAAAGAATTGGTTCTATTCGTTGAAATGAAGCTTATGTAAAGGAAGGGATTCTTCTTTAAGGATCAATTACCAGTTCTTCCACCATCTGTGGCGGTGGTAACCCCAGCCCCAACCCCAGCCAATGCGGGGAATGATGATTACGTTGTTATTTGAGCGGTCTCTTCCGTTATAAGAATTGTTGCGGTTGTTGTTCTGATTTCCGTTATTGTTGTTAGCGGTGTACACTTCTTTAAATCCGTTTTTATATTCTATCAACGCCACTTCGTTTTTTAAAGAAGTGTAAGTTGGCCCGTCTATATTCTGTGTTTTTTTATATTTAATTTCATAAACGCCCACTTCAAGAATTTTTGCGTTTAATTTATCTCCGTTCTTCATATAAATAGTATCCTGTGCTTTTGCAAAGAAAAACAACAGCGGAAAAACGGATAAAAGAAAATATCTTTTCATGGTGATGGTTTTTGTTATGATAAAGATAAGAATTACTGCTTTACATAGTGATACCTGATTTGTTAAATCGCATTGATATTGATTATAAGCGCTGTTGCTATTTATGGAAAAAAAAATTTCTAATTTTACCGAACAAAATAAATCTATTATGAAAAGCTTAAAAACAATTTTAGCGCTGTTAATCTCTGTTTCTGTTTTTGCGCAACCCGGTACCTGGAACCAATTAGGTAAAGCCGGAGACTGGGCCGGTACAATAAACGCCGCAGAAGACATTGGTAATATTTACACCATAGAAAAATCCGGGGCTTTTTATGTTACTGATGTAAAAACAGGTGCATGGAAACAGGTAGGAAAAGCAGATTACGCAAACACAAAATTTATTTTTGTAAGCGGATTTCTTGTTTACACTATTGAAAGCAGCGGTACACTTTATGAAATAAATCCGGCCAACGGAAACTGGAAACAGGTTGGTAAAGCCGGAAGCTGGAAAGGAACCGTTGCCTGCGCAACCATGAACGGAAAATTGTACACGGTAGAAAAATCGGGAATTTTATTTGAAACAGAACTGAACACCGGTAACTGGAAACAAATTGGAAAAACAGATTTTGCAAACACCACGCGCATTTGGGCGGCAAACGGAAAATTGTACACACTAGAGTCAAGCGGAAGTTTGTATGAAGTAAATCCAACAACAGCAGAGTGGAAAGCAATTGGCGCAGCAGGCGCATGGAAAGGAACGGTGTGTGGTACCATTGTAAATAATTTACTTTACACAGTAGAAAGCAGCGGGGCTTTATACGAAACAAATCTTGTTACAGGAACCTGGACACAAATAGGAAAGCCCGATTATAAAAACACCGCTTTTATTACGGGAAGTGGTGATAAACTGCACACCATTGAAACTTCGGGAACACTTTATGAAATTAACTTGAAGTAATCAATTGTCATACTGAGCCCTGTCGAAGTATGACAATTGGTTTAAACCCTGATTCCGATCACACACACATCATCTACTTGTTCCAGGTCGCCTCTCCATTCATTAAAAGCAATGTCTAAAGATCTTTTTTGTTGTGCCGGATCCATAGTGTTGTTGCTTACTAATAAATTCTGGAAAGAGCGGTATTTGAATTTTTTTCCTTTTTCGCCACCAAACTGATCTGCATATCCATCAGTAAATAAATAGATCTGGTCTCCTTTGCTGATTGCAATTTCGTTATTAGTGTATTTGTCAGTATTGCCGGGTTCATAGGAACCGATAGAAATACTGTTGGCTTTGTATTCTTTGAGATTAGAATTCCGCACTACGTAAAGCGCGTTGTAGGCACCGGAAAACTGCGCTTTGCCTGCTTTTTCATCAACAGCAAGTAATGCAATATCCATACCGTCGCGTATTTTATACTCGTCTATTGTTCCTGACAAAGCTTTTGATGCGAGTTGATTTACCCTGTCAAGTATTTTTGCAGGCTCACCGCTTGATTCATTTGCAAACGCTTCGTTAAGTAAATTATTTGCAATAATACTTAAGAAGGCTCCGGGAACTCCGTGGCCTGTACAATCTATTACCGCGCAGTAAGTAATACCATTCCGTTTTTCGCACCAGTAAAAATCTCCGCTCACAATATCTTTTGGTTTAAAGAAAACAAAAGATTCGGGAAATAGTTTTCTTACTGCTTCTGTATTTGGAAGAGATGCATCCTGCAAACGTTTTGCGTAACGGATACTGTCTGTAATATCTTTGTTTTTTTCTGCAAGTTCTTCGTTTTTAATTGCAAGTTCAATGGTTCTTTTCTCTACTTCTTTTTCAAGTACCTGCTTGGCTTTTTTCAGATTTTTGTTTCTCACTTTATCGTAAACAAAAATTGCGAACACAACAAAAATTCCGACTATCACATAAAAAATAGCGGTTTGCCAAAAGGGTGGTTTTACTGTAAACTCATATACAGTAGGCGTACTCCAGACCTCATCGTTATTGCAGCTGCGCACTTTAAATATGTATTTTCCGGGAGCTACGTTTGTATAAACTGCTTCGTTCATTTTCGTTCCCGGAATCCAGCCTTTGTCAAAACCTTCTAAGGTGTATTCGTATTTTATTTTTTCAGGGTTGGCCAGGCTTATGCCTACAAATTTAAATGTGAGGTTATTGTCGTTATAAGCAAATTCTCTTTCTGCCGGAAAAATGGTATCGTGTAAATGAACTTTTATTCCTAACACTTGTGTAATAGGTGCAACGTTATTCGGTTTGTCTTCTGCCGGATTGAATTTTACGGCGCCCATAATTGTTCCTACCCAAATACAACCATTACGGTCTATTGCAATTGCGTTGGGGTTACACTCCACTCCCTGAAATCCTTCGCTTCTGCCATAGGTGTAGAACTTTTGCGTTTTGTCAGAAAATTTTTCAATTCCCCTGTTATGTCCTATCCAGATATTATTCTGGTTGTCTGCAATAATAGAGTAAGGCGACTCTGTATTCAATCCTTGTTTTAAAGAATAATTGGTAAAAGTTTTTCCGTCAAATTTATAAAGGCCGCCACCATAACAACCAAACCAGATATTTCCTTTTTTATCTTCGCTGATTGAAAGAATAAATTTATGTGTAATGCCTGCGCTCTCATCGTATTTTTTAAATGAGAACCCGTCAAACTTACAAAGCGAACCGCCCAATGCGCCAATCCACATATCGCCCCTGCTGTCTTTAAAAACGCGGTATACATGATTTCCGCCAAGGCCATCTGCCACCGTATAATTTCTGAATTGCTTTGTTGAGGTTTGAAATTTACTTGCTCCACCTTTTGTTCCTAACCAGATATTGCCGTCTTTGTCTTCTGCAACAGAATAAACAATATCATTTGCAAGGCCGTTAGATGTATTGTAAGAAACAAATTTAGAAGA
>JACMLS010000136.1 GCA_014379485.1 Bacteroidia bacterium
CAGCTTTTTCCTGATATGTTCCTCGCCGCGGGGCAACTTGTTTTTGATCCACGAAATGTCAAGAAACACCCCGTTATGCGGGCTTCCCTGGCCTTCCTTTATTTTCTTGATGAAATCTTATTTCAAATTTCGCTGTCACTTGTCCTTCCCTTTATCTTTATAAGTTTTTTTGAAAAGATGCTAAACGCCTTCAGAAAAAAATTCTGGTTAAGATGGCTTGCCTTTTGTTCAGTCTTTTTTATTATTCTTTTCGGAACCCTACCCTTTGTTTCGTTAAAAGGTTTTTTTCCTGAATTGGTTTACACTCCCATTGTTGCAGACCTTCATCAGAATTACTATGGCGGCAGCAGTTTTGATATCGGAGAACATTCCATATTCACCCCTGGCAAAATTCTTATGGCAGTTTTTACAGGGCTCTTCAGGCCCCTCGAATTTTCAGAAAACCACCTGCTCACCATTTCATCCATTGAGAACATCGTATTATTAAACTTATTTCTTTTTTCATTCATCTGGCTCGTTTTCCGTTTCATTCGCCCCAATAAAAATTCTGGAAGCATAGGAGTAACAGCGATCTGTTTTTTTATTCTCTGGATGGCTTTTTTTTATGGGATTTCAATGTTCAATTTCGGAGCTCTGATGCGCAACAAAACCATTTACGAACCTTTCCTGTTTTTTTTGCTGCTCATCCCGCTTTTCAGAATAGCAGATCTCAGAAAAAAGGACTTTCCCTCAGTGATTTAACCTAAAAATTACAATCAAAACCCTAAAAAAAACTTAATGTCTCATTTAATGAGGTTATAAACATTTCTTTTAGTTCCTTTGCTGAAAACTACTCTTTATCTGCGCTTGTTAACTTGGAAAAAAATTCCAATTTTAAACTCGCATTGAAAATTAAAAAATGAACAAATCCTATTCCCGTTCCTCCCTTGGCATTCTGATCTCTGTATTTTTCTTCTGGGGATTTTGCGCCGCTTCCAACACAGTTTTAATAGGTCTTTTTAAAAGGAATTTCGAACTGACCCAATTGCAGGGGCAGTTGGTTGACTGGGCCTTTTACTTTGCTTATTTCATTGGCGCCTTGTTATACCTCATTTTTTCAGTAATGGGAGGCGACCCACTCAATAAGATCGGGTACAAAAAAGGTTTAATTGCAGGTCTTTTAATTTCTGCTGTTGGTGCTCTCGGATTTATTCCGGCAGCAAATGCAGAGTCGTATCCAATGATGCTCGCTTCTCTTTTTACAATTGGCTTAGGATTTTCACTTCAGCAAATTGTGGCAAATCCATACGTAATTGCTTTGGGAGATCCGGCAACCGGCTCACACCGCGTTAGTCTTGCGGGCGGAATAAATTCTTTTGGTACAACCATTGGTCCGCTCTTGCTGGCTTTTGCTGTTTTTGGAAATTTAAACGGCGGCGATAATGCAACCATTACTTCTGAAATGGGAAAAAATCCGGTTTCTATAAACATAGAACGTAACAGTAATAAAACTGAAACGATCACTGGTCCGGTTTTTTTAAAGGAAAGAACTGTGATGGGAAAATTGCCTTATTATTATTTTGCAACTTCAAACACAGACAGTGCAACCTTGTGCGGGCAATATAGCTTCATGAAAGAAAAAGGCAAAGGAGCCGTAATTCTTTACAAAGAAGATCGTGACAGTCTTGATGCGCAGGTAAAAATGCTTAAGAATCTGTATCCTGCTTCCGGTTTTACAGGAGCAAGAATTCCCATCATCACACTCAATAAAAAAAGTTACCTCGCATTACTTTCAGCAGTAAACACAATTGGCGGAGCAAGTATGGAAACACAATTGATGGGTGTAGAAAAAGTAAAAACACCCAGTTTAATTTTATGCGCTGCTTTTGTTTTGTTCGCACTCATTCTTGGTTTATCCAAACTTCCAACAGTTACCAATCCCGATAAAATGGAAAAAAATCTCGGGGCATTAAAATTTCCACAATTAAAATGGGGAATGCTTGCCATTTTTGTTTATGTGGGAACAGAAGTAACCACACAAAGTAATTTGCTGGCACTTTTAAAACAACCCGATTATCTTGGTTTGGATGTAGATAAAACCATTCACTTTATTTCTCTTTATTGGGGATGTTTAATGATAGGAAGATGGACCGGCGCTCTGAAAGTTTTTAATTTCAGCAAGGTAACAAACATGGTTATGACAGTAATAGTTCCGCTCATTGCATACGGAGTGATCATTGGAGTAAATTATTTGAAAGGAAGTCCGATGACAGATTTTTACGCATTCATTCCATTTGTTTTTATTCTGATCGCCGGATTTTTTATCTCGCAAGACAAACCTGCAAGAACCATGATGTTATTTGGAATTATTGCCATGATCATGATGTTGATTGGTTTACTTACTGTGGGAAAAATTTCTATGTACAGTTTTATAAGCGGTGGTTTATTTTGTTCTGTAATGTGGCCTTGCATTTTTTCGCTCAGCATTGCAGGCTTAGGAAAATATACAACACAAGGAAGCTCGTTGCTGATCATGATGATCTTTGGCGGCGCAATTATTCCGCCTTTTCAGGGATATCTTGCAGATAAAATGGGAATTCATATCTCTTATATTGTTCCGCTTTTAGGATTCGCTTACCTGGCATTTTACGGATGGAAAGTAAAACAGATCTTACAAAAACAGGGAATTGATTATGATGCAACAGCAGGTAACAGCGGGCATTGATATTGGTGGCACCAATACGGCTTTTGGCCTGGTAGATGAAACCGGAAAAATTCTTCACACAGATTTTGTGGCTACAAAAGATTTTCCAGTGCCCGAAGAACTTATTAATGCAGTTTCAGAAAAAATTATTGCAGCTATAGGAAATCATTTTCGTTTAGTAGGCGCAGGAATTGGTGCACCCAACGGAAATTATCATTACGGCACCATTGAATTTGCACCGAATTTAAATTGGAAAGGTGTAATACCCGTTGCACGCTTATTCAACGAAAAATTAAAATGTAAAGCCGTACTTACCAATGATGCAAACGCTGCAGCAATTGGCGAAATGGTTTTTGGCGGTGCACGCGGAATGAAAAATTTTCTTTTCGTTACGCTTGGCACAGGACTCGGAAGCGGAATTGTTGTAAACGGAGAAATGGTTTACGGTCACGATGGTTTTGCCGGAGAAATGGGGCACGTAATCATGTTTCCGGATGGAAGAATGTGTGGCTGCGGAAGAAACGGTTGTTTGGAAACCTATTGTTCTGCAACCGGAATTGTAAAAACATATCTTTCTTATTTCACGAACAAAGATTTTAAAACAGATGAGGTGAATGCAAAATTTATTTACGATAAAGCTTTGCA
>JACMLS010000137.1 GCA_014379485.1 Bacteroidia bacterium
GGATCTCTGAACCGTTGAATTTTTCCATCCAATATAAACGAATGGTTTCATCGCTCTGGGTTTTAAAATATACCACGCAAAGTTCTGTGCAATCAATTTTATCAATAGAACCGCGTGTAGAGCTTGTTGTAACAGTAGCCGTTTTTTCTGTTCCTCCGTTTTCTTCGCCTGTTTTTTGTGCTGCCAGCTGAAGCGCAAGTTTTTTAAATTTTTCGCATTTATAAACCAGGTTGGTTCCTAATTTTTCTCCCATTTGTCTTGCATCGTCAGGGTTGGTTATATCCAAACCCCATACAGATTTAATTTCTTTAGAATTTTCGGTGAGGGCTGGCAACAAGGCAAGGCCCAGTTTCATTTGCAAATCTTCTTGTTTATCGTTTGCAGAAATATCTGTTGCTTCAATAGCATCGCAAGCCTCTTTGCATAATTTATCAAGCAGTTTTTGTTCTTTTGCAGATTGCGAAAAAGTAATTAGTGATGCACTGAAAAAGAAAAGCAGGATTACATTTTTTAGTTTCATTTTGTATCCGCTGTAGCGCTGCGGAAGCGGGTTTTTAATTTTTAAAAGTTTAATTATTTAAACGGCAACACTGTGCTCGCGCAGCGCATCATTCAGCGACGTTTTGAGATCTGTACTCGGTTTTCTTTTTCCTATAATAAGCGCACAAGGCACATTAAAATCGCCGGCCGGAAATTTTTTAGAGTACGAACCCGGAATTACAACAGATCTTTCAGGAACAATTCCTCTCATTTCAATTGGCTGCTGGCCGGTAACATCAATTATTTTTGTTGAAAGTGTAAGCACCACATTCGCTCCAAGCACCGCTTCTTTCTGAACTCTCACCCCTTCTACCACAATACAGCGCGAGCCAATGAAACAATTGTCTTCAATTATTACAGGAGCTGCTTGTACAGGTTCCAGCACTCCACCAATCCCAACTCCTCCGCTTAAGTGAACGTTTTTTCCTATTTGAGCGCAAGAACCAACAGTGGCCCAGGTATCAACCATAGTTCCCGAATCTACATAGGCACCAATATTTACATAAGAAGGCATCATGATAACGCCAGAAGCAAGAAACGCGCCATAACGTGCAATGGCATGTGGCACCACGCGAATTCCTTTTTGTGCGTAACCGTTTTTCAGCTTCATTTTATCATGAAATTCAAAAGGTCCCACTTCAATAGTTTCCATTTTCTGAATAGGAAAATATAAAATAACCGCTTTTTTTATCCAGTCATTTACCAGCCATTCGCCACTCTCAAGAGGTTCTGCCACACGGATCTTTCCGGCATCCAACTCCTCAATTACATTACGAATCGTTTGCTGAACTTCAGGTTCTTTAAGCAGTTCCCGGTTATCCCAGGCTTTTTCAATAATATCGCGCATAAACTTAAGAGTCTTTAAAAGTCTTGCAATTTACAGAAAAATCGTACATTTGCACTCCGAATTTTAACTCTTTCACAGCTTAAACACCTGTTTATCAGAGTTTAGTTTAAAAAAACATTCGGTCCTGTAGCTCAACTGGATAGAGCACCTGACTACGGATCAGGAGGTTGGGGGTTCGAACCTCTCCAGGATCACCATTTAGAAAATCCCTTGGTAAGCGTTTGTTTGTCAGGGGATTTTTGCTTTTACTGCTACTAAAAGAAATTTGAAAGAATCAAACA
>JACMLS010000138.1 GCA_014379485.1 Bacteroidia bacterium
ATAGACTTCAATAAAATAAAAAAACCGGAAAAATTCTTTCCGGTTTTCTTCTAATAGTTTTTTACTTTTATTTCTCAACTTCTTCCAGCCATTTTTGCTATGCTTGCCATACCCGGCAACAAACAATAAGCAGTGCCTCTTGTTTTAAGTAAAGAAGGCAAGGTAACCGTTATGCTTGGCACAGATGAATTTCCTTCCAAAGGAATTGTAAAATCTAAAGTGAGGCCCGGAAAATTTGGAGAGAGTACTGCTTTTCTGTTACCTAACAAGGCATCTTGCGGCGGATGTTTAATTCCGTAAACCGGTGGGTCGCTGAAATTATTATAATTCATCCAGCCATAAATTTTTTCGAACTGCCCGCTCAGGTTGCCACACAAAAATAAACCTATCAGACCTCTGTCTACATCATCTCTGGTGGTGCCCTCAAAAGTTGGTCCGTAAGGCATTCCTCTTCTTAAAATGCGTGGCGGGCCGTTGCTTCCTTCTGATGAGTCAAGAGCCTGGTTTCTTGGATTGGCAACGCGCGTGTGTGCAGAGAAAGGGCAACGTGCACCGCTTGGTATATCTGCATTTGGTAAGGTAGGATCAGACAATTCAGTATATCCAAAACCTTCACCGGTACCAGGCGTAACATCGTTACCTGGTTTAAGAGGGTTAAGCATAAGCGGAGAACCGTTTCGCCATCTGCCGCATAATTTGGCGGCAAACCATTCTTCAAGTTCAGGTTCGCTGAGGCCAAGGTAAGAGAGTGTGTCTGCAAATTTTTTTGCCTGGTCTTTTATAAAATTATTAAAATTGTAAACGTCCTGGTAAATTATTCTAAAAGCATTATAACAACCGTCTTTTGCAAATACACCTGAAGTGCTTGTATCAAAAGGCCCGGGTTCGCTTATAGAACTGTTGGCATAACCAATTAAAAAATTACTGTAATCTTCTGCCGTTGGTAAGCCGGCTGTTCCTGGAATACTAAGAGAAGGTTCAGAAATTCCATCGGTATAACCAAAATGAATTTTATTCTGATCATTATATACTATGGATTGATAAAGTCGGCCGCCGCTGTTTGTTGGTGCAAGTGGTAAAATTTCTTTAAGACCGTTTTTTGTGGCAGAGGTTGTAATAAAATTTACGAGTGTGGTAAGATCGTTATTTGTGAGTGCGTATGCGTGTATTACACAGTGAAGACTTGCGTTAACCGCATCTCCGTTTCCATTCCACCAGCCGGAAGGTGTACTGTCCGGATCAAAAACATCTGCAAGAGAGGCCTGCGAACCACCTGACCATGGTCCTTGCCTGTAAGATGCCGGAAAATTTATAAGGTCGTTTTGGGCAACAATGTTTAATAAAGAAAGGCCATTGAACGTAAGGCCTATATTAAGCATAGAAACAGGTTTGTTGGTGCCCCAGTCCAATGAATTCTGTACTTTGGGATACAGATCATTGAAAAATGATTTTGTATCGGCACTTTTAGCTCCTGTAGAAAAACTAAAAAGTAAATGGCAGGAGAAAGGATGTGTGTAGCCTCTTAAGATAAGACCTTGTACGTTTGCCCTGTCTGGTGTTGCAAAAGATGCGCTCATAAATAATTTTTTAAAGCAGCGGCAATTTTATTAAAAGCCGCTGCTGATTTTTTAATCTTCTGATAATTTTATTTTCTGAAACAGTTATTCTGTTTAGGAATTTATTTGCTTTACAGTGGAAGTATAAGCTTGGTAAAAATTTGTCCACACACCATCTTCTGGCGCAGGTGTAAGATTATTTGCGTTAATAAAATTTTCAAAATCTGTAAGTGTTGTAACGGGCGCAACCGGATTAAATGCAATACCTGCAAGTGCTACCAGGGCATCCTTAATACCACCGCCTGCATTCCAGAAAGTTTCAAGGTAAGGATTCATAGCAAGGTCAAAATCCGTCATCAGCAGTACTGCAAGGTAGCCTGATACAGGAACCCCTGGTGTTATTGATGGGTTTGGTACAAGCGAAAGAGTAGCATAATGCACAATTGCGTTTTTTGTTAGACCGGGCGTTACTCCAACTGTAAAAGTGCCAATGGCCCCTGCAGCAATTGCCTGCGATGTTTTGTCTTGTTTGATCTGTAAGTAAAATGTGAGTGGACTTGCCATAGTAAATTGTTTTAATTTTTATGCCTACTCTGTATCGGATTTTCGGCTGACTCCGTTTTATTAAATATGTTTTGCCCGACCAATTTTTTAATTGCAGAAATAAAAAAACCACATCACCTTCCTGGTTTTCTCCTTAAAAAAATCAGGATGCTTTGTGGCTTAGGTGGCTAATATATTTCTTTTTAGAATAGTGGCTGAATAATTCGTATCTGTTTTATGGATAAACCAATTAAATCAACTTAGTATAAAACAAAAAACCCGGAATGTTGATTCCGGGTTAACTGAGTGTTATGTGAATTTTTTTTGAAGAGGCTTTTATTAATCAGCTTCAATTGCTAAAAGTTCTACTTCAAAAATTAAAGTTGCGCCTGGTCCAATGGCACCACCTGCGCCGTGTTCTCCATAAGCTAAATTTGATGGAATAAATAATTTCCATTTAGAACCCACGGGCATTAACTGAAGCGCTTCTGTCCACCCTGCAATTACTTGCGTTACCTGAAAAGACACAGGTTCTTTTCTATCAACAGAACTATCAAACACGGTACCATCTAAAAGCGTTCCGTGATAATGAGTTTTAACTTTGTTTGCTGCTGTGGGTTTAGGTCCGGTGCCAGCTTTCATAATCGTGTATTGTAATCCGCTGGGGAGTGTAATTACACCAGCTTTTGTTTTATTCTCTGCAAGAAATTTTTCTCCGGCTTTTGCATTTTGTTCCTGTTTTGACTTTTGCAAGCCTTCAAAATAATTTCTTACTAAGTCGTTTGCCTGCTCTGCAGTAAAAAGAGTGTTCTCGTTTTTAAGTACATTGTTTATTGCTTTTGCCAGCAGATCTGCATTGATCTCGCC
>JACMLS010000139.1 GCA_014379485.1 Bacteroidia bacterium
CTTTGTAGGCGACAAACAAATTATCAATCAGCAGGTTCATTCGCTGTTTCTGTTCGGCGGAAAATTTGCGTTTTGTAAATTCTTTAGGTAAGGAAGCGTTGTCAAAACTATCGCAAATTAAAAGCACAGATACTTGTAACCTTTATATTGAGAATGTAAAAGCGATCAATAAAAAAGGAGACACTGTTGGTTTAAGCGATTTGTGGTTACGGGTGAAAAAGTAGAGCTTTAAATTCTTGAAAGTGGACATAAAAGAAGCTTCAAAATATTCCATTTACAATATGGCCGAATTAAAAAAATCTCAACTGGCCGGATGTTATTATTGCAAAAAAACATTTCTTCCTTCAGAAATTGCAGAGACAACCGATGACGGAAAAACTGCTTTATGTCCCAAATGCGGAATTGATAGTGTGTTGCCTGATACGTCTCCTTATAAGTTGGATGCAGAAACACTTGCCGCGCTAAGAAAGTATTGGTTTTAGAACGCAAAAAACCAAATAGATTATTTGTAAGTTTTTTTCGCTAATGCTTTCCACGCAGCTTCTGCAGATGCATGTTCGCAGGGAATTGCTTCCTGGTACTTGCTGTTTAAGATGCCGTATTTGCCGTTAAATTTTATTATAGTAGTTCCCTCATTCTATAAGGAAAGATTATCGCCCATTTCTTCGTATTTGCAATCTGAAGGGTTTTCCAAAGAAAAATCATATACTTTTTTATCTTTTACCAGGTAGACAAAACGATCTCCGAAAAAACGAATTTCTCTTTTAATAAAAGAATATTCAGGGGTTATAAAAAATTTTCCATCAGCACCCAGAAAACCGCATTTTTGCGAAGCTTCCATGGTGTCAGCATAAACAAAGCAGAATTTTTTATAAAACTCTTTACTGTGATCATAATCACCAAACCAGAATGAGTTACCGAACTCATATATACAGGGTGTTTTGTAGCTGCGGCTAAGATTGGTAAAACCATGTTTGTTATAGGAGTATTCTCCGTATTCGTGTTTTATTTTTTTATCGGGCTCGGTAAAATATTCAATGAAATCCGGAGAGATGAAATACAAAGAATAATATTCAAAAGGAAACAAAATCTCATTTTTCATGTTAATGATGCCCGCTTTATCATTAAGCCTTGAAACAATATAATAGTTGCCCTTAAATTTGTTTATGCCAAGTGCGGCATAGTTAAACGGAACCAGCAACTTATTTCCGGGAACATTAAATACACCGGCTTTTCCTTCGTTGTATGCAATGATCAAACTATCGTCATAATATTTTTTTACAGAATCGAATGCTGTAGCAAGCAAGGTGTTTTTAGAAAGGTTAAAGAAAAAGTTTTTTCCGTTTTTTAATACAAGCAAGTAGTTTTTTATTCTTTTGGGTTCCGGCAGATAAAGATTATCTCCATAACCGGAATAAGTTCCTGAATAGTTCTGAGGCTCTGAATAAACATCCAAATCCGGAAAGGAGGTGTACTCACAAGGAAGTAATTCTGTTCCTTTTTCCGAAAACAAGCCCACCTTGCCGGATTTTTTTCCTGAAAAATAATTCTTTCCTTCGTATTCTAGTTTGAGAATTGTATCATATTCAGCTTTGAGGCTGATCTTTCCGGTTTTTTCTTTTATGCCGTATTTATGGGTTGTTTTATTATAAAACACAGTTTGTGCAAACAAACCACACGCGTTTACACAGAAAATGAATAAGGTCAGTTTTTTGAACATAGATACGGATTGATAGTTTTTTTGGAGACGACAAGATATAATTAAAATTTAATTTTTCAGGCATTTAGGGAGTTTTTCATTTCCCTTTCCGACCACTTTAAACCTTCAGGCAGTTCACTGTCAGAAAACTCAATATGTATCACTCTTCTTTTTTCATTATTCGTTGTTCTTCCTGAACAATGTAGCAACAAAGGTTTCATGATCATAATTCCGCCTGTAGGAACTTTGCAAATCGTTTCTGTTTCTTTTTCCCAATCAATTGTTTCGGGCCGGTAAATATTTTTTAAATGAGAACCTGCAATTACTTTAAGCGCCCCGTTGTTTTCATCCGTGTCATCTAAATGAATTCTGATCGTAAAAATGTTTTGTAGAATTTCAAGAGGCGGCTGAACTGCAAATTGTTCTTGCTTTATTGTCCATGGCCCGAAATTTTCCAGTTCAATTTTTTTGTCAACTGAAATAGTAAGGTCCTGATGATAGGCGACAAACCAATTGGAATTTTCCGGTTTATCAAAGTAAATTGATTTTACCACAAAATATTTTTCTCCGAATAAATTTTTAATGAGGCTTTTTAAATTAGCATTAAAAATTATTTCTTTTGGTTCGGGAATTTCTTTTAAGAATTGTCTTATAGCAAAAAGATCTGTTGTTTTTCTGAAAGTTTGTTTTGAGGTGTCTGCTTTGTTTATTGCGGATAAGATCTTTTCAATTTCCATTGATGAAAAAACATCTTCAAACATGGTAAAACCGCTTTCAGTAAGTTGTTTTTTATTTTTTTCGGATTGAACCATAAATAAATTTTGGAAATGTAGAGCCTTCTTAAAGAGATTATTTCAATAGAAAATGGAACACGCAGCAGGAGCAATTTGTGATTCCGGATAGTTGTTAACCAGAAACTGAGTTCCCATAATTTTTCCGGTATTTTCTGATCAGAGAGCCTAATTCTTCGGGGTCTATGTTCAGTGAACTGATGGCCATAGTTCTTGTTTCGGTGATGTTCGTTTCTTTTCCGTGTCGCGTAATTTCTTTTAGGATTAAAAAATAGCGGATCTTTTTACTTGTTTCAGAAAAAGTTACATCTGATTCTTTAACGGATTCAGATTCCAGGTCTTTCCATTTTATTAAACCATGAACGCGGGTATAAATTCCTTCGTTACTTAAAATGATCTGTGGTTTTTTTAAAATGTGCTTTCTTATTAGTATAAACAACACGGCAAAAGACCCTTGTGCTAAAACTATTCCAGCGATCAGCTTTACAAGTGGCTTGTAGGCCGGCAGATTGCATAAGAAATAGATTCCAATTATAAACATAAAGGAAAAAGTGATCAGAAGAAAAAGATCTTTGTATACTGAATAGTAAATGATCGTTTTGTCTTTCATCAGAATTTTTTAGCTAATTCAAAACTTACTTTCCCATTCTTAATTTTAAAACTAAAAAGCTCAGAAGAATCTACCAATGCACCATTCAGCTTTCCTGTTTTCCATTCGCCTAAAGAATTAAACACAAGTTCTATTTGTTTATCCAGTTCGGGGCTTTTTGTTTTGTTATCCATTTTGCATTGCACTACTTTTCCGTTGCAATTAATGATTAAGCCAATCATTCCTTTGTCTTTGTATTTCGGATTTTCTTTTAAAAAAGCTACTTCAGTATTGAGTCTTTTTAAAACAGAATCTTTAGAAACCGGGCAAACCGCTTTCTCTTGCCCTTTAAATCCCGGAAAGAGCGCATAGCATTCATTCTTATCGCAAATACCCGGAATGTCTTCTTTGATCTCCATTTTTGCAACGAATTGCGCTGAGGCGGCTGTGTAAATTGTTGAGGCGATTAAAATGAGAAGCGCTTTTTTCATAAAGTAATATTTCAAACTAAGATAATTATAATTTCCTTATTTATTGAAACCCCGTCGCGTCGTCGCGTGAAATTTTAAGTTTTTACTTAATGCACTAGTAAAAAAAACACCTTAGCGTCTTTGTCCTGATAAATTATCAGGAAGAAAAAAACCCCTACCTTCACATTCTGAAATGAAAGTAATAAGCTTACAGGAATTAAAAAAAGAATTTGCCCAGCTTCCGCCCGAAGAATTGGTTGAACTCTGCATTGCACTCGCCAAATATAAAAAAGACAATAAAGAATACGCAGGATACTTGTTATTCGAATCGCACAACAAAAAACTTTTTATTAAAGAGATAAA
>JACMLS010000140.1 GCA_014379485.1 Bacteroidia bacterium
AAAAGAATCATGATAACGAATAACCTATTACGAACTAACGAATAACAACAAACGAAAATTATTTCACGCGAAGGCGCTACGACCGCGACGCTAAACGAACTAACGAATAACTAAATTTATGACAGACATCCAGGAATTAAACGAGAGAATTCAGAAAGAATCTGCCTTTGTAGATCTGATGAATTTAGAAATTGACAAAGTGATTGTTGGCCAGAAGATGATGGTAGAACGACTGATGATCGGTCTATTGAGCAACGGACATATTTTGCTTGAGGGAGTTCCCGGTCTTGCAAAAACACTTGCAATTAATACATTGGCAAAAACAATTGACGCACAGTTTTCGCGCATACAGTTTACGCCCGATCTTTTACCTGCTGACTTGATTGGAACAATGATCTACAATCAGAAAAAAGAAGAATTTACTGTTCGTAAAGGGCCTTTGTTTGCAAACTTTGTTTTGGCAGATGAGATTAACCGTGCCCCTGCAAAAGTACAAAGCGCCTTGCTCGAAGCCATGCAGGAAAAACAAGTGACGATAGGCGATCAAACGTTTAAATTACCGAATCCGTTTTTAGTTCTTGCAACTCAAAACCCTGTTGAGCAGGAAGGAACGTATCCGCTGCCCGAAGCCCAGGTAGATCGTTTTATGCTCAAAGTGGTAATTACATATCCAACCAAAGAAGAAGAAAGAAAAATTATCCGCAGCAATATTTCTCCCGAAGGCATGGCCAAACCAAACGTGATCATGCATCCTGACGAAATTCTGAAAGCGCGCGCAGTTGTAAAAGATGTTTACATGGACGAAAAAATTGAGCGCTACATTGTAGATATTGTTTTTGCAACAAGAAGTCCGAAAGATTATAAATTAGGAAAATACGCGCCACTTATTTCATTTGGTGGCTCTCCGCGTGCAAGTATAAACCTTGCGCTCGCTGCAAAAGCGTATGCATTCATAAAACGCAGAGGTTACGTAATTCCAGAAGATGTTCGTGCAATCTGTACTGATGTTTTAAGACATAGAATTGGATTGACTTACGAAGCAGAAGCGGAGAATATCACAACGGAATACATCATCAACGAAATTCTTAATACAGTTGAGGTTCCGTAAACAAAAAGCGCGTCGCGCTTCACCAAAATTATTTTTATGGAAACGTCTGAGCTTCTAAAAAAAGTTCGCAAAATAGAAATCAAAACCAGGGGTCTGAGCAATCAGATTTTCTCGGGAGAATATCATAGTGCTTTTAAAGGTCGTGGAATGGCTTTTAGTGAAGTGCGTGAATACATTCCCGGCGACGATGTGAGAACGATTGACTGGAATGTTACTGCACGACTGAATACACCTTACGTAAAAGTATTTGAAGAAGAGCGTGAGCTGAATGTTGTTTTACTTGTAGATGTGAGCGCTTCCGGAACATTCGGTACGCATCAGCAATTTAAAAGAGACCTGATCACAGAATTGTGCGCAGTCATTTCTTTTTCTGCTTCCACCAACAACGATAAAATAGGTGTGATCTTTTTTTCTGACAGAATAGAAAAATTCATTCCTCCCAAGAAAGGAAAAACACATATTTTAAGGATCATAAGAGAATTAATAAATCTTGAACCGAAAGGAAAAGGAACAGACATTACACTTGCCTTGAAATTTCTGACAAACGGCATCAAGAAAAAAAGTATTGCATTTTTAGTTTCTGACTTTTATGCTTACGGGTTTGATGATGCGCTGAAAATTGCAAACAGAAAACACGATGTGGTTGCCCTGAGAATTTTTGACAAGGCAGAAACAGCCATTCCGAATATTGGTCTTGTAAAAGTAAAAGATAATGAGACCGGAAAAGTGATGTGGGTAAATACACGCAGCAACGGATTCAGGTTTCAGTACAAAAAGAACGCTGATTTTTTTGAGAAACAATTGAAAGAATCGTTTAATAAAGCGGGAGTTGATAATACAAAGATCGATACGCAACTAGGTTATATAAAGCCTTTAATGAATTTATTTAAAAAGAGAGAATCGAGATAGTGAAAAAAAATATTCTGAATATTCTGTTATTTATTTTATCGGTTTTTCCGTTTGCAGGTTCTTTTGCCCAGAATAATACGGTGAATGCACAGGCATTTATTAAAATAGACACCAATGCCATTCGTATTGGCGAACAGGCAAAACTCGAAATTATTTTTGGATACGATAAAAGTAAAACCGATAAAAAAATAATGTGGCCCGAAATTGCTGATACACTTACCGGAAAAATTGATGTGATTGGCAAATCCAGAATTGAAACTTTTGATCTAAAAAAGGGAAGCAATACACTACAGTTCAGGCAAACAATTACCATTACTTCTTTCGACTCGGGCTTTTGGGTAGTTCCTCCTTTTAAATTTATTCTTGAAGGAGACACTGTTGCTGTTGCAGAAACAAACCCACTGGTGCTTGAAGTAAGGACTGTACCAACAGATACAGCAGAAGCTTCTGTAAAAGATATTAAACCCGTGTTTGATGAAAAGTGGGATTGGAAAGTGATGTTGCCCGCTATTTACTGGACGCTTGGTGGTATTGCAATACTTACCGCAGCCTATTACATTAACCGTTATTTAAAAAACAGAAAAAACAAAAAAGCAATTGTGATAGACGAGGGGCCAAAGATACCACCACACATAACAGCCTTGCGCGAACTTGAACTTATAAAACAACAAAAACTCTGGACGGAAGCCAAATACAAAGAATATTTTACTTCCATTACAGATGTACTGAGAGTTTATATTGAAGGAAGATTTAAAATCCATGCAATGGAGCTTACTACTGATGAAATTCTTCAGATCTTCCGCTCACAGGTAATTGACAACGAGAGTAAAAGTAAATTAAAACAAATACTTGAACTTTCAGATTTTGTAAAGTTCGCAAAAGCACTTCCTCTTGAAGAAGAATGCGTTATTTGTTTAGACAATGCTTATGACTTTGTGAACGGAACCAAACGCGAAGAAGTTGTTGAAGAAAAAGTAAAAGAAGATCAGCAGAACCCGGAGGAGAAAAAAATATGAAATACTTTTTTCCTGATATAGAATGGGCGCATCCCTGGGCATTTATTCTGCTTGGATGGATTCCTATTATGGTCGGTTTTTATATTGTACGTGAGATCTTTGATTTTAACGAAGGAGAATTACAGTTTTCTTCTTTCAGAAATTTTAAAGGAATTAAAAACTCTGTACTTTCTTATTTCAGACACTTAACTATAGTATTCAGAAGTCTTGCAATTGCCGCAATTGTTTTAGTAATTGCCCAACCCCAATCGCGCAGCAGCTGGAAAAATATTAAAACAGAAGGAATTGATATTGTAGTGAGCCTTGACGTTTCATACTCAATGCTTGCAAAAGATTTTGATCCCAACAGAATTGAAGCGGCCAAGAAAGTGGTAATGAATTTTATTGATGGAAGACCAAATGACAGGATAGGACTGGTAATTTTTGGAGGAGAAGCATTTACCCAATGCCCGCTTACAACAGACCACAAGGTCATTAAAAATATGATAGAGCAGGTAAAGGCCGGAATGTTGTCGCAGGGCACCGCAATTGGTTTGGGGCTTGCAGATGCGGTTGCGCGCTTACAGGAGAGTAAAGCAAAAAGTAAAGTGATTATTTTAATTACAGACGGAGTAAGCAACGTGGGAGAAATTGCTCCGCTTACTGCGGCAGAAATTGCAAAAACATTTGGGGTAAGAGTGTACACTGTTGGCGTAGGAACAAAAGGAAGAGCCTTAATGCCTGTACAGATCTATCCAAACGGGCAAATAGAATACGATTACCAGGAGGTTGACCTTGACGAAGAAACAATGACAAAGATCGCTGATGCAACCGGCGGAAAATATTTCAGGGCAACAAACAATAAAAGCCTGGAGGCTATCTATAAAGAAATTGATAAACTCGAAAAAAACATAATACTTGAAAAAAGTTTTTCGAACAAAGAAGAGTTGTATTTGCCTTTCGCAATTTTTGCAGCAGTTGCACTTATCTGCGAATTTTTATGTAAGTATTTATTTTTTAAGATCAATCCGTAAAACAAAATGTGGCAGTTTGAACATAAGGCATATTTTTTCTGGGGATTCCTTGTTTTGGGATTGATGACCTTGTATTTTATTTTTTCAACACTGCGTCGTAAAAAAGTTCTTAGCAGGCTGGGAGATTACAAAATGATAAAAGTGCTCATTCCAAACGTTTCTTCTACAAAGAGAATTGTAAAATTTGGGCTGTGGTTTATTGCCATGGTCGCTTTTATTTTTGGAATTTGCAATTTGCAGACCGGGCAAACAGAAATGCAGGAAGAAGTGAGAGAAGGCGCAGATATAATGGTGTGTCTTGATGTTTCAAAAAGTATGCTGGCAGAAGACATTCAACCCAACCGGCTTACACGTGCAGTACTTTCATTAGAAAAATTCATTGATCGATTAAAAGGCGACCGCCTTGGTATTGTTGTTTTTGCCGGAAACGCTTATGTGCAACTTCCTATTACAACAGATTACGGAGCGGCAAAAATATTTTTAACTTCTATCTCGCCTCAAATGGTTCCTATTCAAGGCACCAATATTTCTGACGCAATTCTCAAAGCAGAAGAATCTTTTCCGCCAAACGAAGAGGGTAAAAGCAGGGCAATAATTATTATAACTGATGGCGAAGATCATGAAGAAGACGCTGTAAAAATGGCCGAAGAAGCCGGCGAAAA
>JACMLS010000141.1 GCA_014379485.1 Bacteroidia bacterium
GCAAAAGAAAAATTTTTACACGCCTGGGGAACTTTGGGAAGTAATTGGGGAATTAACCGAACCATGGCACAGATTCATGCTTTGCTGCTTATAAGTCCCAACTCGCTTACTACCGAAGAAGTAATGGAAGACCTTAAAATCTCCAGGGGAAATGCCAATATGAATTTGCGCGATCTTATAGGATGGGGATTAATTTATAAAGAAATAAAACCGGGCGAGCGCATGGAGTTTTTTTATGCAGAAAAAGATATCTGGAAAGCGGCAAAACAAATTATTAAAGAACGCAGAAAAAGAGAACTCGAACCCGTTTTAAAAGTGCTGGAAGAAGTAAAAAATATTGAAGGAGATAAGAACGATAAAAAAAATAAAGCCTTTGTTGATTCTATAACACATTTACAGGGCGTGGTGGAAAAAGCAGATTACGCCTTTGAGAAGATGGTAAAATTTGATGAGAATGCTTTTGTAAGTACGCTTTTGAAATTATTAAAGTAAAAAAATTTGAAACTATGTTTCAGTATTTACTGAAAGTTCAATAAATAAAATTCTAAATGTACAATCTCTTTGCATACATACTTTACCTCTCGCTTGTTCTATTCGTGGTAATTTTTGTAGGGAGATTTTTATATAACAACGGCAGGTTTTACCTGATGGATATTTTTAACGATGAAAAACTTGTAGACTCTGTAAACCGTTTTATGTATGCCGGCTACTGTCTTGTAAATGCTGGCGGGGCTTTTAACTGCCTTCACAAAACAAACACTTTTTCTTCCTATACAGAATCAGTTGTATATGTTTCAGAGAACACGGGCGAATTACTGATCCTGTTAGGAATTATGCATTTTATAAATATGCTCGTTCTTCCTTTATTAAAAAACGTTTTCAAATCAAAGAAAGTAGTTTCCAAAACCTAAAAAAACAGAAATCATGAACAACTTCATCATCACAGCTTACAGCATCTATCTTCCGGTAATGATAGCACTTACCATTTGGGTGGCACGCACTATTCACAAAAACACAAAAGTTTTTCTTGTAGAAATTTTTCCGAATCATGAAACAGTTGCTTTTGCGGTAAACAATTTATTGCAGATGGGCTTTTACCTGATCTCTTTAGGATACGGATTTTTACGTTTACGAATTCATTATTCCCCATCCTACTTTAGCCAGTACGATGAAAACGCCTCTAAACTTTTTATGACCACTCAGAAAGAACTGGTAGAAGAGCTCGCTTCTAAAGTAGGTGGTTTTACTTTGTTTGTAGGATTTCTTTTGTTCTTCAATTTATTTTTAATGCTCATTTTGAGAAGAAGCAGCAAAAATTCAAAACTCAAAGCACAGCAATTTCAGCAATACGCTCAAAACATTATTAAACCAAATCCAACAGCGTAAAAAAGTCCGCTGAGTCTGTTAGTCCGTAGTCCGAAAGTCAACAAACCGAAAACTGTAAACCTTAAACTTTTTCGCCATGATCAATTCAATCTATACAAAAGAAAAACTTGAGAAAGTGAAATGGAAAGATCTGTTGCAATTAAAACAATCAGAAAAAATAGCAGAGATTTTTATTGGTTTGCCCTGGCTTTCGGTTTCGCTGGTACTTGCATTTATACACTGGTACATTCCGGCAGCCCTGTGTTCTTTTATGTTTTTTTTGTGCGGCTTGCGTCAATGTCACAACGGTTTTCATTATGCACTGGGCATTTCAAAACAAAGAACAGAAGCATTTCTTTTTTTACTCAGTACGCTTATGTTATGCTCTATGCACGCGGTTAAATACAACCACCTGCAACATCACAAACATTGCCTTGACGAAAAAGATGTGGAGGGAAGCAGCGCACGTATGAAATGGTGGCAGGCAATTTTAATGGGGCCTTTGTTTCCAATAAAATTAAATGTAAATGCACTGAAAAATGCAAACAGCTCAATACGTAAATGGGTAATTGCAGAAAATTTTGCAATAGGGTTGGTTTTGTTTTTGGATTTACTTTTGGAAATCGCATCATCATTTTTCACCTTACCACAATGCTCATAGGAGAATGTTTAACCGCTTTCTTTGCGGTGTGGACCGTACATCATGATTGTGATAACGACACGCACTTTTCAAGAACGCAACGCGGCAAATTTATTCCGAGGGCATTTTACAATATGTTTTATCACACAGAGCATCATCTCTTTCCAAAAGTACCCACTTGCCATTTACCGGAGCTTGCAAACAGGATTGAGAAAGAAATTCCGGAAATTAAAATGAAAAAAGTATTTTAGCCAAAGCAAAACCTCCGAATGAAAAAAGAGAATGTCATAGTTAAATTTCTGAATGCCAACAGCAGAATTGTTATTCCGCTCAAGGCAAAAGAAACTGCAACTTATATTGTTATTCCTTTTTTTAATTTGCCAATGCGGCTCATTTATCTTTTTATTGCCTGGATAATTACTTCTGCCGTTCTTACGTTTTACTCTTCCTTGCTTATAAAATTCATTGGTGCGCCAAATGCCGGAAGAGAATTTTTGGTTTGCGGGGGGCAAATGCTTTTTCAATTGATGTTCTTATCCTTCGCTAAAAAAAATAAAAAAGAGATCTTTGAATATTTGGGAAACATGATGAGCATTTCGCTTGGCGGAGCGATCTTGTTGATTCCAATGCTTGTTATTGGAAAAGTTTTTACGGCTATAGATCCGCTTGTATTTATGTTGTTCTTTTTATTTGTTGCAGGATTGATGTTGCTTGAACATTTGCGAAGAATGAAAATTACAGGATTGCCGAAATGGCTAAGCGCAACATGGGTTCTGTATCGTGTTTTGGTTTTGGGATTGATACTTATAATAAAATGAACGTTACTTTCACCACTAAGGTCACGAAGGACCACTAAGTTTTCACTAAGAAAAAGATTATGAAAAAAATAATTCTTGCAGCGGGTTCAGGATATCTTGGACAGGTTTTGATCGAACAACTTGATAAGGAGTTTGATGAATTTGTTGTGCTTACGCGCGGACAAAATAAAACAAACGGAAAAGTAAAA
>JACMLS010000142.1 GCA_014379485.1 Bacteroidia bacterium
AAGTTGAAACAGAACAATTTTTTATGCTGAGATACCTGAGATTAATAAACTTACTAAGGCCTTTTAAATTGAGGGAATCGTTATTCACAAAAGAAAGTCTTCTTACCTCTGCTACATTTTTAAGCGCCTCTTTCATTGAAAAATATTCTCCTTTTTCTTTTTGAGAAAAGGAAAAAAAAGAGACAAGTAAAAAAACAGAAATGCAGATTTTATTTTTCATTTAAGATTTCTTCTCTTGGAAACTTACTACCCAATCTTTCATCCTTCCAATATTCCACCCAAAAGAAAGTTAAAGATCGAATCTATCTCACCATGGTCACAGAACCTTTCTTCTCAACAAACTCGCCCTTTGAATTTTTGTATTGAATGACCCAGATGTAAACTCCGCCTTCATCACCGCTACCGTCCCAACCCGCGGTATCATCATTCGTTTCCCAGATCTTTTGACCCCAGCGGTTAAAGATCATGAACTGGTAATCTGTTTTAGAAACATATTGCGTAACCGGAAAGAAAATTTTATTCTTTCCTCTTGGTGCAAAGGCGTTGGGCACAAAAATTTCTGCCTCACGGTAAACGTGCGCGTAATTAGAATTGCTTGTTTCAGAAAAACCATACGGATTTCCGGACCCCTCTAATGCTTCAATGTAATACACGAACTCGCCTTCTTGGGGCGATAGCAAAGAAACATCGTCGCTGAATGTGTAGGCATTGCTTCCGTCGTAAGAAAAATTTCCTACCGGCACAGAACTGAAAATTCCGTTAACAGATCTGTAAATGTTGTAGGAAGTAATGCCGCCCAGCCACATATCATAATCATTCCAAATGATGGTATTTGTAAAATCTTCATTGGGCCAGGCCTTGCACAAAATTGTTCTTGATGTATCTGATTGAAGAGAAGGATTGTCGCATGAATCTTTTGCCAGCAGGTAATAATAATAATTTGACTGAGAGGGATCTGCTTCATAATCTGTAATGGTGTATTGAGCAGCACCGTTATAAGAAATGTTTGTGTTTAATTTAAAAGGTCCTGCGTTTGTCTTACAACTCCACAATTCAATTCCACTCATTGAAACGCCGGGAGCATTATCAATGTAACAATCTACCTCAACGTTTTGCGAAGTAGTTACCGTAACTCTTTTTAGATAAATGAAAGAGGGCTGATTTGGAGTAGTAGCAATAATACATTGTTTGTTTGAAGTAGAAGTAGAAGCACCATTTACACTGACCGCGCGGATAAAATAGCAGTAAGAGTTTCCTGAAATTAAATTGCTTTGCATGTAATTTGTGCTTGCCGTACTGCCAAGTAATGTAAAAGCAGAGCCGTTTACAGAAACATAAACATCATACTGCCCTAAACCACCATCGGTCATATTAATATAAGCGTTCCAGGTTAATGTGGCCGTGTAAGAACAAACATCGTACTGTTTAGAAAGAAAAAGTGTGCGTTGCGGTATGCCAATGTTAGAAAGATTTCCGCACGAATCAAAAGCAGAAATACAATAAGTTTCGCTTCCTGCATTTGCGTTTGAATTCAGGTAATTGTAAAACGATGAACCGGAACCGTAAACTGTATCTATAGGAATATTTATCCCGCCAACGGTCTGATAAATTATGTAAGCAACCACGTCGCCGGAAGTGGAAGGGGTCCATCCGATCACCGCATTTCCAACCGCATCCATACTTACAGAATCCGTTAAGGGAATTGAGGGATCTACCAGATCCTGAAAAATATCTCCGTCTATAGTTGATACAGAATTGCAACCTGATGCGTCACAAATTTCTACCCGGTAATTTATCTGCGAAGAGCAAACATCTATTGTATCAATACAAGAAAGTGTTTGAGTAGAATCAATCGGTACCCAGGTACCGGCCGGATATTCTTTGTAAATTTTATACCAGCCGCACGAAGTTGCCGGAAGCGGTGTTACAAAAGCATTCCACGAAAGTAGTGCTGTTCCGTTTGCAGGATTATTTACGTTCAATAAAATTGGCCGCACAGTATCAACAGCGGCAGAGCCAACAAATCCGCCACAACCAAAAGATTTAATAAAATAATATTTAGAAAGCACACCCGGGCCTGCTGTAATTGTGTACTGAGTCTGGTTATAAGTATTAATTGTTGTTACGTTGGTATAAACACCGTTTAATGTGGGAGAAGAAAAGATCTGGTAGCTAATAAATGAATTGGTGGGATCAGGTGGAATTACCCAGGTGAGTGTAACATTGTTTGCAGCATCTACACTTACACAACGAATTTCGGGAGAAAGCAGAATTGGGGGCGGGGTAACGTGTATAATAATTGTTTTGTTATTTAATGCAGGAACTGGGCAGGTATCATCTTTTGCCGTAAAATAAAACCTGTAAGTTTTGTCAGAAAGTGAACAGGCGCCTGGTGAACCTAAGTGTGCGCAATCTGTTTGCCAGTTAAAAGTAACTGAATTTGCACCCGGAGAAGGTGCTGGTGGTACCGGATTTAATGTTGCGCATGGTGGTTGAGTACATCCCGCTGCAGCATTTGTATAACCTGCGCCAAATTCATTTCCGTAAGCTTCCCACAAAACATCCTGACCACTTGCTTCAACAGCGTTCAATGTAAAATTTACCAATGTTCCGGCAACAACAGATGTTTCATAAATGCCTGCAAAAGGTGCTGACATTGTTGGAGGCGGATTTACTCCGCAATTTTTCATTACAAGCTGAAATTCTTTAAACACTTCAGAAACTTTTTGTCCGCAACGGTACGATTCATAAATTAAAGCATAAGAAAAAGTGCCGGCAGAAAGAGAAGTGTATTCAATATTTCCGCTTAAGGGATAAAGAACGGCACCCACATTTCCGGCTCCGGTTGATGGGTTTGGAAAAGGATTGGTAAACAGATAACCTGTATTAAATGCAACCGGAACAGGATTTATTGGAGGAGTAAAGGAACCTGCAAAATCATCAAGCGGTTCTGCCCATTTAATATTCAGTGAATCAAGATCAGCATCAAAGGCATCAAAATTTATTATATTGCTGTAACCTGTACACAAAACCGGATCAGGTGGGTTTAAAAAATCTGGTGATGAATCGTAACAAGGATTTGAATTTGCTCCATTAACAGAAAACATTTTACTGTACAAAGTAATGCCGGTTGTAGCGCTTACATTTAAATTTGCATTTGCCGTGCGGCAGCAATCTGTAAAAGTAAACACCCAGCCACCTGCTGGTGGAACGCCGGGTAAAGCAACGGGAGCAGAAACATACAGGTATTCTGAAACCGCTCCGGGCCCACCGCCAATGCAGGTAATGGTTGCGCCAGATGAACCGCAGGTTGGTGAAATATCTGATGGGCCTAATAAGTTTACCGGAATACTGGTAACGGTTGGATGATTGAAAACATTTATGTTATAGGAAGCGGGCATTGCCGGACCACCACACTGTACATGCAAGCGTAATTTAAAAGTAAAATTTCCGGTACCGGCGCAGGTCCAGGTAATATCGCCCCCAATTATGTTGCTTGAAAAAATGCCTGTAAAAGAACAAAACAATACCAGGCAAAAAACAAGTTTTCGCTTCATAGCCGAACATATGAAACTAAGTTTTTTCAAAAAGAAATTCCTAATAGCAAATATACTGAATATTAACGTATTAAGGAAGAGAATATTGTGCGTTTATCAAATGTGAAATGTAAATTAAAGAAGGCAGTAGAGGATAGTGAATAGAGAATAGGGGAGGACACTCACTATTCCCTATTGCCTATTCACTATTCCCTTTTCCACACAGTATTTAAATTGGCATTTAATTTGTATTTTTAGGGTATGAAAAAATCGAAAAATCTTTTGGCTCTATTAGGAATTGCCGTTTTTTTGTTCGGCACCTTTGCTTTTACTTTTTCTAAAAAAGAAGAGCATGGTTTGGTAAAATGGATAACGTTTGAACAAGCGGTTAAGAACTGCAAAACAAAACCCAAACCAATAATGGTAGATATTTAT